>DIWI01000028.1 GCA_002428415.1 Clostridiaceae bacterium UBA6110 | reverse complement strand
CCGGTAAGTATGCTCTCTTCCCAAGAATCTCGTGACTTCAGTCATGAGAGTTTCAAGTCAGTTACTTTGGCTCGCGTTGCCTTTACAAGGTCGTTTGGATCGGCTTCAATCTGGAAGCCCCTTTTTCCAGCGCTGACAACGATCCTTTCAAAGGCTTCTATACGCTCGTCAAAGAAGGTTATGAACTGCTTCTTCATCCCCACCGGGCTGCAGCCTCCGCGGACATAGCCGGTAAGCTTCTCCAGGTCCTTCTGGTCGATGAGCTCAATGTTCTTCTCATCGGCTGCCTTAGCAGCCTTCTTAAGGTCAAGCTCCTCAGTAAGCTGTACCACGAATACGTAGTTATTTCCGCTGTGGCCGACGGTAACTATCGTCTTGAATATTGAAAGGACATCCTTGCCGATCTGTCCTGCAAGGTATTCCGGCGACATTGGTCCTTCAACTATCTCGTAGGTCATCAGCTCGTATCCTATCTTCTCCTTTTCAAGGAGCCTCATTGCATTTGTCTTTACGTTCTTCAAAATATCACTTCCAGTCTTTGTTTCACATTAATTATAGCAAAAAACCTTTCGCATGGCACATAGCCAGAAATTGGCATTGGAAGGAAGCTCCGGGAGAAGTTGATTTTCTTGGTGATTGGTAATATAATCGAGGTAAGTTTAGTGATTCTATACTTTTTGTTTAATAAAGGAGTGGCGGAGATGAAGTTAGGGGAGAGGATAAGGGACCTTAGGACAAGAAACTACCTCACTCAGGAGGAGCTTGCAGACCGATGTGAGCTCACCAAGGGATTCATATCACAGCTCGAAAGGGACCTGACATCACCGTCAATCGCGACTCTCGTAGACATCCTTGACGCCCTGGGAACCAATCTCAGGGAATTTTTCACGGAGGATGAGGAGGAGAAGGTCGTGTTTAGCACTGAAGACACCTTCATGAAGATTGACGAGGAACATGGATATTCAATAACCTGGCTCATACCGAACGCTCAAAAGAACGCCATGGAGCCTATACTTGCTGAAATCCTTCCCGGAGGAGAGACCAAGGAGGACAGTCCACATGAGGGTGAGGAGTTCGGGTATGTCCTTTCAGGAAGCATTGAGCTTATAAGAGGACGTGAGGTCCAGAGGCTCGCAAAAGGAGACAGCTTTTATTTCAAGTCCCGGTCCGGACACAGGCTGAAGAATACCGGGAAAAAGAATGCGGTGGTGATATGGGTCAGCTCGCCGCCGAGCTTCTAGGGGGAATAACATGAACGGGAAAATAATAATAGAGCTGAAAGGCATCTCAAAGAGCTTCGGCAGTGAAGAGGTGCTTAAGGATATCAACCTGAAGATACGTGAGAATGAGTTTCTGACACTTCTTGGACCTTCAGGCTGCGGAAAGACAACTACGCTTCGCATCATAGGAGGCTTCGAGTCAGCGACGGAGGGTGAGCTGCTGTTTGAGGGGAAGGACATATCAGGGGTTCCCCCATACCAGCGTCAGATCAACACCGTTTTCCAGAAATACGCCCTTTTTCCTCATCTCGATGTTTATGGGAACATAGCCTTCGGGCTTAAGATAAAGAAGGTACCGAAGGATGAGATGCATGAGAGGATCCATGAGATGCTAAGGCTTGTGGACCTCGCAGGCTTTGAGAAGAGGAACGTGAACTCCCTTTCGGGAGGCCAGCAGCAGCGGGTAGCCATAGCAAGGGCTCTTGTCAACAGGCCAAAGGTTCTTCTGCTTGACGAGCCTCTTGGAGCACTTGACCTGAAGCTAAGGAAAGAGATGCAGCATGAGCTTAAGCGCATGCAGCAGAGCGTAGGCATCACCTTTGTTTATGTCACCCACGACCAGGAGGAGGCCCTCACAATGTCCGACACGGTCGTAGTCATGGACAAGGGGGTAATCCAGCAGAACGGGGCTCCCATTGATGTGTACAACGAGCCAAAGAATGCCTTTGTGGCAGGCTTCATCGGTGAAAGCAACATAATGGAAGGAATCATGCATGAGGACTTCCTGGTTGAATTCTCGGGAAAAAGGTTCGTATGCGTCGACAGGGGTTTCAGGGAAAGAGAGAAGGTCCAGGTGGTGGTAAGGCCTGAGGATGTGGAAATCGTATCTCCTGAAAATGGTGACCTGACAGGAATCGTAACCGAGGTCACCTTCAAGGGTGTGCATTACGAGATGGAAATAAGAGGAGATGACAGGAAGTGGCTGGTCCACAGCACCAGGATGGCGCCTCAGGGATCATCCATTGGTATGAGGATAGTGCCTGACAACATCCATGTCATGGGAGGCTTGTCATGAGCTTCAGGAAGAGTGCATATCCGTACCTGGTCTGGCTGTCAATATTCATAGTCGTTCCGCTGCTCCTTGTTGCATGGTTCGCATTCACAACCGGAGACAGTGGGAACTATACGGAGTTCACTCCGAGTCTTTCAAATTTCAGCAGGTTCTTCACACCAATATATATGAGCGTGCTTTGGAGGTCACTTAGTCTTGCGCTCCAGTCAACAGTCATATGCTTCATCCTTGGATATCCTGCTGCATACATAATATCAAGGGAAAAGGAAAGCAGAAGGAATGCCATGATACTTTTGTTTGTCATACCGATGTGGATGAATTTCCTTCTAAGGACTTACTCGTGGCTGACCATCCTCGGAAAGAACGGGATAATAAACAGCATCCTTGGATTACTCGGAATTGCCCAGATGGAACTCATCTACAACGATACCGCTGTGCTTCTTGGAATGGTGTACAACTTCCTGCCGTTCATGGTCCTGCCAATATATTCAGTGCTTTCAAAGATGGACAGGAACCTTTATGAAGCCGCTGAAGACCTGGGGGCTGACAAGACTGGTGTGTTCTGGAAGGTTGTGTTTCCATTAAGCTTTCCCGGGATAATTACGGGTATAACCATGGTGTTCATACCAGCAGTAAGCACATTCATAATATCGAACCTCCTGGGAGGAAACAAATCGAACCTCATAGGAAATCTTGTTGAGCAGCAGTTCAGGTACGTTGGCGACTGGCACTTCGGATCGGCCATGTCAATGGTGCTCATGGTTATCATACTTGCGGTCATGGCACTGACCTCCAGGTTCGATACGGACAAGGAAGGAGGTGCAGGAGGGTTATGGTAGGAAAAGGCATAAAGAGGACTTACACGTTCCTTATCTTCTTCTTCCTCTATGCACCTATATTTGTGCTCATTGCTTTCTCGTTCAATGAATCCAAGTCCAGGGGAGTATGGACGGGATTCACCCTCAAATGGTATGCCGAGCTCTTCAGTGACAGGGAAGTCCTTGAAGCCTTGTACAACACGCTTCTGATAGCCCTGGGTTCGGCGATGATATCGACTGTGATTGGAACAGCGGCAGCCATAGGTATCCACTGGATGAAGGGCTTCAGGAAGACAGTCGTGGTAAATTTGAACTATCTTCCTGTACTCAATCCGGATATTGTGACTGCGGTATCGCTGATGACGCTATACAGGGCACTCAGCCTTGATTTTGGAATGGTTACTCTTCTGCTCTCACATGTGGTGTTCTGCACACCGTATGTGGTGCTGTCTGTACTTCCAAAGCTGAAGCAGATGAACACAAACCTTGCCGAGGCAGCCATGGACCTGGGAGCCACACCGCTCTACGCCATACGCAAGGTAGTGGTTCCCGAGATAATGCCTGGGATAGTCACGGGTGCGCTTATCGCGTTCACCCTGTCCATAGACGACTTCGTGATAAGCTTCTTCAATACAGGCCACGGAGTCTCCAACCTCAGCATCCTCATCTACTCGATGGCAAGAAGAGGTATAAATCCTGTGATCAACGCACTTTCAACACTTATGTTCGCATTTCTTCTTGTCCTTCTGCTTTACATCAACAGGAGATCTGACAAGGAACAAAAGAGGGTCGCGCAATCTGAATAAAGGAAGGAGGAAGCGAATACCGGCCTTGATCTAAGGCAGGTATTTCGCGAAAAGGAATGAAGAGGATAATAGTATCTGCAATCCTTGCAGTTATGCTGACAGTGGTATCTGCATGCGGGGAGAAGAAAGAATCAATAAATGTTTATAACTGGGGTGACTACATAGACGAGACAGTGATTGAGGAATTTGAGAAGGAAACCGGAATCGAGGTGAACTATGACACGTTCGCAACCAACGAGGACCTGTATGTCAAGCTCAAGCAGGGTGGCTCCAGTTACGATGTGATTTTCCCGTCGGACTACATGATCGAGAGGATGATCAGGGAGGACCTGCTTCAGAAGATTGACAAGGCCAAGCTCACTAACCTCAAGGAGGTAGCCCCGGGCTTCCTCGGACTCGACTACGACAAGGCAGGGGACTACTCTGCTCCGTACATGTGGGGTACTGTGGGAATAATCTACAATACTACTCTTGTGGATGACGAGGTCAAAAGCTGGGACATACTCTGGAATGAGAAGTACGAGGGTCAGATAGTAATGCTTAACAGCCAGAGAGATACTCTGGCAGTAGCCCTGAAGAAGCTGGGATACTCATTGAACACGAGAAGCGAAGCGGAGCTTGAGGAAGCGAAGGATGAGCTGATCAGGCAGAAGCCGCTGGTCTATGCATACCTCGGAGACGAGATCAAGGATGTGGTCATAGCTGGAGAGGCTGCTCTTGCAGTGGTCTGGTCCGGAGATGCCATGGTCATGATGGATTCAAACCCTGATCTTCAGTATGTAATACCGGAGGAGGGCTCAAATCTCTGGTTCGATTCCATGGTGGTTCCAAAGAGCGCAAAGAACAAGGATGGGGCAGAGAAGTTCATAAACTTTATGCTGAGGCCTGACATATCTGCAAAGAACGCTGAATACATAGGCTATTCAACACCTGTTACCAAGGCAGTTGAGATGCTTCCGGTTGAAATCAGGGAAAGCCTGGTTGCATACCCGACTGATGAGATGATCGAGAATTGTGAAGTCTTCAAGGACCCAATGGACATAATATCGGTGTATGACAGGATATGGACAGAAATAACATCAGCAGAATAAACATTATTATGCTTTACATTAAAAATGCCGTCCGGGGAAGGATCTCTGGACGGCATTTTCCTTTGGCCAACAATCACCTTCATGTATCTGGATGAGATATTCTGTATTCATTTCTTACAAACTATACCGACATATGCTGATATCATTTGAGCTATCAGAAGTTGAACCCCGAATAGACTGTCACAGGATACGCCTGAAGAAAAAACCTTTACAAAATACTTTTTTATGCTATATTGGAATTATCAGTGCAATCGCTTGCACAACTTCAGGAGCGTGATATATTGAGAGCATTTGATATCGCAGAAGGAATTAAGGTACTTGTCTACGGTGAGCCAATGGACACTGGTGCAGTTGTTTGCGGACGGGGAAACGAGATAGAGGCGTATGATTTCAGCCATGTTGAACTGCTTGGACCGGATACTTCAAGGATAACACTTACGCTTGGGAAAAAGGACATCGTCTATGGCCTTGGCGCAAATCTTGGAGGCATAAACAAGAGAGGCAGGAAATACGAGAGCTATTGCACGGATGAACCGGTGCATTCTGAAGAGAAGAAAAGGCTTTATGCAGCCCATAATTTCCTGATGATCTCAGGCAATGGTTCAAAAGGATTCTTCATCGACTTTCCGGGGCTGATTGGCTATGACATTGGATGCTCGGACAAGGATGCTCTGATAATCGATGTTGCGGGAGAGGATTTCGCAGTCTATGAGATTGATGGAAGGGATGAGGACGAGGTTGTACAGCGCTTCCACTCCATAATAGGAAGGAGCTACGTGCCTCCGAAGTGGGGGCTTGGATATTTCCAGAGCAGGTGGGGCTATGAGACCTCCAGGGATGTAAGGCGTGTAAAGAAAAGCTTTGACGAACTTGGCATACCGCTTGAGGGAATCTACCTTGACCTTGACTACATGGAGGATTTCAAGGACTTCTCGGTGTCTGACGAAAGATTCCCGGATATGGAAGAGCTGGTAAGGGAGTTTAAAGAGGATGGCGTATACATCATTCCGATCATTGATGCCGGTGTAAAGATCGAGAAGGGCTACGACATCTATGAGGAAGGAATACTTAATGACCACTTCGTGAAGACTGAAGCCGGAAAGCCCTATGTTGCTGCAGTGTGGCCCGGGAAGGTTCACCTTCCAGACTTTCTGAAACCTGAAACCAGAAGATGGTGGGGAGAGAAGTATAAGGTCCTTACAGACCTCGGAATCGAAGGCTTCTGGAATGACATGAACGAGCCGGCAATATTCTATGATGAGGAGGAGCTGGAGAAGGCCGTGGATGCGGCGATAGCTTCAAAGGGCGCAAACCTTGGCGTTTTGAAGTACTTCGAGCTTAAGGACCTTTTCAAGGATATGGGAAACAGGGAGAGGTACTACAGGACCTTCTACCATGAGGTTGATGGAAAGCTAGTCGTGAACGAGAAGGTCCACAACCTATACGGACAGAACATGACGGTGGCTGCTGGAGAAGGTCTCAGGAATATCCTTGGAAAAAGGCATGTGCTTATTTCCAGGGCATCATCAACAGGAATGCACAGGCACTCCGGGATATGGACAGGAGACAATTCCTCATGGTGGAGCCATCTTGAGCTTAACGTCAGGATGATGCCAAGCATTAACATGGCAGGCTTCTACTACGTGGGAGCCGACACCGGCGGCTTCGGAAACAGCACCAACTGGGAGCTTCTGACAAGATGGCTGCAGTTCTCGGCGTTCACACCGCTCTATCGCAACCACTCGGCCATAGGCAATGATTTCCAGGAGCCTTACATATTCGGCGACGATGCAACAGAGTGGAACCGTGAAGCCATAAAGGCCAGATATGCCCTGATTCCATACCTCTATTCAGAGATGATGAAGTCTGTGATGAAGGGAACCATGATGTTCAGGCCACTGTCCTTCGTATTCAGGGATGAAGCGTCAAAAGACACCGAAGACCAGCTTCTGCTTGGAAAGGAGCTTATGCTCACACCTGTCACAAAGCCAAATGCCACAGGACGTACGGTCTATTTGCCTGAAGACATGGCAGAGGTGACCTTCAGGGATGGGGAGGTTGGTCTCAATACGGCAGCTGCAGGTCTCAGGCGGCTTGAATATGGGTATGAATGCCTTAAGTTCTACCTGAGAAAGGATTCCATACTGCCATACTGCTCACCTTCAATGAACGTCAAAAGTCTTGATATAGGCACGCTAAATGCGATTGCTTACGTTGAGAAGGAAGCTCTGTATGAACTGTATGATGATGACGGGGAGAGCTACGGATACGAGACAGGAGAATCGTTCTGCACAACAATAAAGGTCAGGCGTGACGGACCAGACTTTTCAGCAGAAGCAATCAGCGATAATCCGAAGATAAAGGAAATAATAATTGACGTACTTGGAACTGACGGAGCCCGGATAAGAAAGACAATAACAATATAGGAAAGGAAGTGTACCATGCAAAAGAGATCAAGCGGGATACTGATGCACATATCCAGCCTGCCCGGAAGATACGGTATCGGGGATTTCGGAAGAGAAGCTTACAGGTTCATAGATTTTCTTGTTGAGAGCGGCCAGGGAAGCTGGCAGATACTGCCGCTGGGAGTCACCGGCTACGGAGACTCTCCATACCAGAACTTTTCAGCATTTGCAGGCAATCCTTATTTCATTGACCTTGACGAGTTCCTTACGAAGGGATATCTGACAGAAAAGGATATTGAAAAGGAAGACCTTGGAAGCGATCCTCTGTCTGTTGACTACGGAAAGCTCCATGAAGGGAAGAACCGCCTGCTGAGGAAGGCATATGATAATTCGGCGGGGATACTGAAGGATGATCTTGAGGGATTTCTTGCAGAGCATGGAAAGTGGCTCAGGGACTACGCCCTGTTCATGTCCATAAAGACAGTGAATGGCGGCAAGTCATGGTTTGGCTGGGATGAGGAGCTTAGGGACTATACATCGAAGAAGGTGGCGGAGTTTGAGAAGGCAAATTCTGAAGAGATTTACTTCCATGTATTCCTGCAGTATTTCTTCTTCAGGCAGTGGAAGGCTTTGAAGGCTTATGCAAACAACCATGGAGTAAGGATAATCGGCGACATACCCATTTACGTGGCTGAAGACAGCTCCGACCTGTGGGCGAATCCCAAGTTCTTTAACCTGGACAGGAAGCTGAATCCAAAGACTGTCGCCGGATGCCCGCCGGATGCATTTTCTGCTACCGGACAGCTATGGGGGAACCCGATCTATGACTGGGATGCCATGGAAAAGGACGGCTACAGCTTCTGGATAGACAGGATAAAGGCAAGCCTTGACCTGTATGATTCAGTGAGGATAGACCATTTCAGGGGCTTTGAAGCATACTGGGAAATCAAGTATGGAAGCCTGGATGCGGTAAAGGGCGAGTGGACCAAGGGACCGGGGATGAAGCTTTTCAGGAAGATAAAGGAAGAGCTCGGAGAAATGGACATCATCGCCGAGGATCTTGGATTCCTTACGGAGGAGGTATTCCAGCTCATAAGGGATACTGGATTCCCGGGTATGAAGGTGCTGCAGTTCGCTTTTGATTCACGTGAGTCCAACGACTACCTGCCGCATACCTACGACAAGAACTGCGTTGTGTATACGGGAACCCATGACAACGAGACTACACAGGAATGGATGGATACTGTGAACAGGGAAGATTTCAGCCAGGCGGTAAGATACCTGAAGCTGAACTATGACGAAGGACTTGTATGGGGATTCATACGGGGAGCCTGGTCAAGCGTGGCGAACCTCGCCATTGCGCCCATGCAGGATTTCCTTTGCCTCGGAAGAGAAGCCAGGATGAACAAGCCTTCGACAATCGGAGGAAACTGGACCTGGAGAGTAAACAAGGACGAAATGAACAGCTGCCTTGCAAAAAGAATCAGGGAGCTGACTAAAAGATACGGGAGATAGAGATGTTTGACAAAAAAAGACTTCAAGAGAGAATGAATGCCCATGCAGCAGTGTCCTTCGGAAGGACACTGGAGGAACTGAATGCCAGGGAAAGCCATATTGCCTTTTCAAAGGCAATCATGGAAGAGGTGGTACCTTTGTGGACAGCCACCAGAGAAGAGCAGGAAGGGAAGAAGAAGGCCTGCTACTTTTCAGCGGAGTTCCTTATGGGAAGGGCTCTCGGAAACAACCTGATGAACCTGGGGATCAATGATGAAGCCAGGGAGATGCTTGGCGGGATGGGACTTGACATCAATGACATAGAGGAGGCCGAAGAGGACGCAGGGCTTGGAAATGGCGGACTGGGAAGGCTTGCAGCCTGTTTCCTGGACTCTGGCGCAAGCCTCGGATACCCTCTGAACGGCTATGGCATCAGGTATGAATATGGCATCTTCAAGCAGTCTATAATAGACGGTGCACAGGTTGAAGAAGGCGACAACTGGCTGGAGTACGGGGACCCATGGTCTGTAAGAAGGCTGGATGAAGCGGTACAGGTATCCTTTTTCGACGGCCATGTGCTGGCAGTCCCATATGACACACCGGTCATCGGCTACGGCGGAAAGACAGTCAACACATTAAGGCTTTGGAAGGCGGAGGCAATAAGACCCTTCGGCTTCAGGGAATTCAATGACGAGGACTACGAGGGTTCGGTCAGGGAAAAGAACAATGCAGAGACAATTACCAAGGTGCTTTATCCCAACGACTGTACAGACAAGGGAAAGCTTTTGAGGCTCAGGCAGCAGTACTTCTTCGTTTCAGCTTCGCTTCAGGACCTGGTTTCGAAGCATGTGGCAAAGGGGCTTGACCTCAGGGAATTTCCAAAATATCACGCGATTCAGCTGAACGATACCCATCCTGCTGTTGCCGTGCCGGAGCTCATGAGGCTACTCACTGAGGTACATGGAATGGATTGGGACGAAGCTTTCGACATCACAAGGAGGACACTTGCATACACAAACCATACCATTCTAGCCGAAGCACTGGAGCAGTGGCCGGTCAGGCTTTACAGGAAGCTCCTGCCGGGGATATACGGAATCATAAGGAAAATAGACAGACATTTGCAGTCAGACCTGAGGTCCAAAGGCATAAGGGGCAAGGCACAGGCTGAATACAGGATCCTCTCGGGTGGAAGCGTAAAGATGGCCTGGCTTTCGATCTACGGGACACATTCAACCAACGGAGTTGCCGAGCTTCACACCGAGCTTCTGAAGGAGACTGAGCTAAAGCATTGGTACGACATATACCCGGAAAGGTTCAACAACAAGACCAACGGCATAACACAGAGAAGATGGCTGAAGATGTCTAATCCGGAGCTGTCAGGTCTTGTGACTGAGCTCCTTGGTACGGACGGATGGATAACTGACCTTGACCTCCTGAAGGGATTAAGGGTTTTTGCAGGTGATGCGAATGTCCTTGAGAGGCTGAATGGAATAAAGAGGATGAAGAAGGTTCAGCTTGCTGACCATATAAGGAAAGTCGAGGGAGTAGATATTGACCCGGACTCGATATTCGACATTCAGATCAAGAGGCTCCATGAATACAAGAGGCAGCTCCTGAACGCGTTCCATATACTTGACCTGTACTACAGGATAAAGGAAGGCAATGCAGAAGGCATAATGCCAAGGACCTTCATATTCGGAGCCAAGGCAGCGCCTGGCTACAAGAGGGCCAAAGGCATAATCAAGTACATCAATGAGATCGCGAAGCTTGTCAACGGCGACCCTGAAACTAAGGATAAGCTGAAGGTTGTCTTTGTGACCAACTACAGGGTATCCTATGCGGAAAAGCTTTTTCCGGCTGCGGATATCTCAGAGCAGATCTCGACAGCCGGAAAGGAAGCATCCGGAACAGGAAACATGAAGTTCATGCTTAACGGCGCGCCAACAATAGGTACACTGGACGGTGCAAACATAGAGATAGCGGAGGAGGCAGGGATGGAGAACAGCTTCATATTCGGTCTCACGGTCGATGAGATTGAAGACATGAAGGAAACCTATGACCCCCATGTGCCATATGCTGAGGTACCGGGACTGAAGAGGGTTGTCGATTCACTTGTAGACGGAACCTTCGACGACGGAGGTACTGGAGCATTCAGGGAGCTTCATGATTCGCTGCTTAAAGGTGCAAGCTGGCACAGGCCTGACAACTATTTCATACTTGCTGACTTCGCCTCCTACAGGGAAGCGCAGGAAGCAGTGGGTAAGGCATATGAAGACAGGATTGGCTATGCAAGGAAGTGCCTCATGAACATATCAGGAGCCGGAAAGTTCTCGTCTGACAGGACCATAATGGAATACGCAGATGAGATCTGGGACCTTGAAAATTGATTTAATTGCAGAAGTTTTCCTATTTACGTATCACTTTGTTAATGCAAGGGCTTGCATTGATTATTTTGGCAAAAATGCTTAATTTATGCAAAAAACCTTGATTATACGGTTTCATTACGGTATACTTTAGAAGTAAAGCGTTTTCATTATCGAAATTGTGCAAACGCGTGCACGAATCTGAAGAGATTATTGCACGCGTTGCATAAGGGACATCCGGTAAACGTATTCGAAAATGCCAGTTTCAAAATCAAAATACTGCCTTAGTGCAGAATCATTCTAGGAGGATGGAAAATGAAGAAAATTGTAAGTCTGGTTGTTGCTTCTATGCTCGCTCTTTCAGTTGCAGCCTGCGGACAGAAGACACCTACAACACCAACAGCAGCGCCTACTACCCCTGAGAAGGGTCTTAAGGGCACGATTTCAGTACAGGCGGAGGAAGGATGGAAGTCCTACTATGAAGCCGCGATTGCCAGGTTCAAGGCAGACAATCCTGATGCGGTCGTAAACCTTATTGTGAAGCCATCCTTTGAACATCTCGATGCGATTGACAAGACAGATGTCACAAACAAGGATGTAGCTGACGTATTTGCAATCCCTGCGGACAGGATCTACGGACTTGCAAAGAACGAGGCTCTTGCACCTATCGATGCGAAGGCTCTGGCAGCCAAGGTCGGCGGCTTCGCTGACTATGACAAGGGACTTGGTGGAAACTTCAAGATTGGCGAAGATTATCTTGCATTCCCGATGAACATAGAGACGCTCATAGCATTCATCAATACCAAGAATGCAGGTGCGGCAACAGTTGATACTAAGACCATAGAGATTTCGAAGGCGAAGGTCGGAGAAGTCCTCATACCTGCATTCAATGCATGGTACGGAGTAGCTCTTCTTAACTCAGCAGACATCGAGCTCCTTGGAAAGGATGCTTCAGGAAAGCTATTCTCAGATATGACAAAGGAATGGAAAGACCTGGGAGCCGACAAGCAGGCTGTCATAACTGAAATATTCAACTACTGGAAGACTTATACAGAAGGCGGAGCTTCCGTAATGTGGGACAAGGATGCAGCTTGGGGTCATATGGACACTGAGTTCACCACAGGCGGAAAGGCAATAGCAAGGATTGAAGGCCCATGGGATACAAGCAAGCTTTCAGGACTCGCAGCAGCAGGAGCTGACCTTAAGATAGCTCCAATAGGAACAGTAACACTCAACGGCAAGCCGCTCACCCACTGGAAAGGCGGATGGGGACTCGCAATCAACGCCAGGAACGATGGAAACGCAGACCAGATGGCTCTTGCAGAAGCTTTCATAGCTGAGCTCATGAACCCTAAGTATGCAGTTGACTTCTTCAAGGCTACCGGAAAGATAATGGAGAACGTTCCTGCAGCTACTTATTCAGCTTCAGACCTCTCCGCAACAGACAAGCTCGTTATAGAGAACGTTCTGGCATCCTACGCTGATGCACCTGCAAGACCTCTCTTCACAGAGTGGGGTTCAGTATGGGATACATGGCAGAACTCACTCCTTTCATGGTCGGCTGTAAA
>DIWI01000034.1 GCA_002428415.1 Clostridiaceae bacterium UBA6110 | reverse complement strand
TGCTTCTCTCGATTTCCTCAAGCGTCTTTCTCTCGCTTATGGGCATCAGGATCTCGCACCCGTCTCCGGCTATGTTCAAATCAATCACTTCCTTTTACGAGGAACAATTATACCATAAAAGCCTTATTATGAAAAACAAATATGCTCCTGGCAGAGAAGCAAAAATCACTGCTTCAAACCTGGTTAAATTTCAATTAAAAGACTCATCTGTATCAGCCATAGGTTTATAATATTGGCAATGGACCAATAAGAAGAAAGGCAGGGGATAATGATATGGTAGTAACTACAACAACAGGCGTTGAGGGAAGAAAAATCACAAGCTACAAGGGAATAGTATTCGGGGAGGTAGTAGCTGGAGTCAACTTCGTGAAGGACTTCGCAGCAGGACTATCCAACATATTCGGCGGAAGGTCGGGCTCCTATGAGAACGAGCTTATCGAAGCCAGGATTACCGCACTTAGAGAGCTTGAAGACAGGGCAGCTGCACTTGGCGCAAATGCAGTAGTCGGAGTAAAGATCGACTACGAGACACTTGGACAGGGCGGAAACATGCTTATGGTCACAGCTTCAGGAACAGCAGTATACGTGGAGTAATTTTGGTTCTAGCTGTTAGCCGGTTTCCAGGCTGTTTTTTAGTCAGCGGTTTGATAGTCATCTGTTAATTGCTGGTGATTTATCCCAATAGATAAAGGGGCAGGTAAAAAAACCTGCCCCTTTATCTATTCCTGAAGGTTATGGCACCTTGACTTAAGCAATTCCATGAACCGCTGCTTGTCGAGTGGTGATATGTAGGTTGTTCCGGTCACGAAGCCCTTGTCGTGCTGCCTGATCTCAAGCCTGTCAAGGGACAACGCCATTGATGACCATAGGTTCCTGGACTCTTTGATGCTTCTTATCCTGTCATATGGTATCCTCTCAACGAAAGGTCCGCTTCTTGCATATAGATGGTCATCCTTCAGCTCATACCATGTGAAGAACCAAAGGGAAGCAAGGAATACCCATACCGGGAGAAGCAGAAGAATGACAACAAGCCTTTCTTCCTCCGGGACCATGAAGACCGCTGCAGACGCTGAAGAAATCGCAAACAGGATAAGAATTTCGTACAATATGTCCCTTTTTGACCAGAACCTTTCATTTTCCATCCTATTTGCCTCTAATTGCCCTGTATTTATATTCTCCAAGTGAGTAAAGGAACTTCTCTTCTTTTGTCACAGGATTTAGCTTGACTACAGCCTTCGGTTTCCCGTCATAGTCCATATGGACCATTGTAAAGAAAGCAGTAAGCGCGGTAGTTGAGTCGGAATAGTCGCCAAGCCTGTAGACCATGACATTTACAAGCACCTGCATCGAGGTGTTTCCTACATATGCCACCTGAGCTATGCACCTAACAAGGTCTCCAATATTTATAGCCTTGTGGAACACTATCTCATCGACCCTCGCTGTGACTACCTGCCCTTTTGCATGCTTGGATGCCGCTATTCCTGCGGTGCTGTCCATAAGCTTCATAAGCTCGCCACCGTGGACATTCCCCATATAGTTGGAATGAATAGGCTCCATGAACAGGCTGGTCTCTGCCATGGGAAAGTTTATGTTTTCCATTATCTTGTTCTGCATTTTTTCACCTTTCCTTGAAGTTTATACCGATCATGGTAAATCTGGTGGCCTTGTTACCACCACATCATCGCCGAGCTCCTTAAGCGTACCCGAAGCCTTCATCTCAATGTCCATTCCCATCATCTCCTGAACTGTCGTAAGTCCGACAGTCTTGAGAAGCTTAGTGCTTTTTGAGAATACCATCTTCATCTCATATGACTTTATGTTCCAGCTTTCTGTCGCGAAATACTGGTTGGGTATTACTGTTGAAAGTGCTTCCTTAAGCTGGTCCGTGGTAAAGGCATCCGTGGTGCTTAGAATAATCTCGTCACCGGATTCAGTCCTGTCAAACTGCGATAGCACCTTTAGCACATCCGTAATCTTTATTCCCTTCAGCTTTTCAGCAGGTACCTCGATTCCACCTGTCGACTCACCCTTTTCAGCCTTTATCCAATCCTGCGCGAAGCTGGTCTTTACCCAGGCGTCCTCACCCTCAGTGTATATGGATACTGCCAGGGCAAACAGCGATGTGGACAAGGTGACGTCAGTAATGGACTTGTCGCCCTTGTTATCCACCTGCATTGTACCAGAAACTCCCATAAGCCTGCCGGCAGATGCATCGAATTCTACAGAAGCGGCTTCAGATGAGCTTATCTTCAGATAGCTTTTCGCAGCAAGCGAGTACCTTGTATCAGTGAACCAGAATATTCCGAACGCAACAAGAACCACAACCAGCAGCACTGCAACAGCTTTCAGAAAACTTTTCATTGGAAACCCTCCTAGTAGCCCATATCAGGATCTACAACGTTTATAAGCTTCTCACCTTGTCTGAACCTTCTTATGTTTTCAGCCACAAGCCTTGCCCCGCGCATCTCATTGCCTGGTCCCCAGCCGCCTACATGCGGTGTCATTATGACATTGTCCAGCTCCCAGAGCGGGCTGTCATCTGGCAGAGGCTCTCTCTTGTATACGTCAAGCGCAGCTCCCCTTATCCTCTTGTTCTTTAGTATCTCATAAAGGGCATTCTCATCTACTATAGGGCCTCTTCCGAGGTTCACGAATACAGCGCTTTCCTTCATGCAGCCAAGAGCCTCAGCATCTACTAGATTCCTGGTCTCAGGAGTCAATGGCAGGAGGATGACTATATAGTCAGCGATCTTCATTGCTTCCTTCAGCTCGGAAATCGGTCTTACAGAATCAAAATTAGCAAGTGGTGTCACTGTCCTCTTTATCCCGACGGTCCTCATTCCAAATGCCTTTGCCTTCATTGCAAGCATTTCACCAATCTTGCCCGAACCGATAATAAGGAGCTCTGAGTCGAGAAGCTCCCCATAGCTGAATTCACGTGACCATCTCAGAGTCTTCTGGTATCTTATGTGCTCTACGAGAGACCTGGAGAATGCAAGAATCATGCCCATTGCAAGGTCAGTCATCTGAGGAGCGTGGATTCCTGATGTGTTGGTTACTGTGACTCCCATTTCCTTAAGGGTCTGGAGCGGCAGTACGTTTACCCCTGCGCTGAATGACTGGATCCATTTAAGGTCTTTGCATTCCCTTACCAGTTCGTCGGTTAGCTTCCTCTGCGATATTATCACCTCAGCCTTTATAAGAGTCTCTTTCCCGGCCTCGATATCCATGATATCGATGATTTCTTCACCGGTTTCCTGTCTTATGAAATCTGCAGCCTCCTTGCTGAGGAATTCTCTTTCTACAATATTTGCTATCATTATTGTCCTCCCTTGAAATACATCGTTTACACATATTGCCCGTTTCCCTGGAGAATACGTGTTTCTTTTCCATACATACAGTGTATCATTCAACCTGATGTTTACCAATATAATGCAAAAAAAAGGCGGAACCTCAGGGTCCCGAAGGTCCCTTAGGTTCCGTCCTATAGAATTCACTAGTTCTTTCTGTTAGCTGCGACTTCAATGTTCGCTCTTCTTCCTGAAAGCTTCTTTCCGCTGCAGTACTTGACTACTCTCTCCTCGACGCCATCCTTGACATTCACGAATGTGAACTTAGGAAGTATGTCGATTGTACCGATGTCATCACTGTTTGTTCCGGCATGCTCTGTCAGGAACTCAAGCAGCTTCTTAGGGGAAAGCTTGTCCATTGATCCCACGTTTATGAAGAGCCTTACCTGTGTCTTAGGCTTGGTCAGGCTGTTCTGGGTGTACTCAAAGCTGAGCTCATCCTTGTAGATCAGGTTCATGAGGGCTGCAGAAACATCGATCATGTTGTAGTTCTCATCAAGCTCTGCAACAAGCGGAACGAACCTCTTGTACTTCTCATCCTCAAGCTCTTTGGTTATCCTGCTCAGTATATTCTTGTACTTTGAGCTGAATATGTCATCTATTGTAGGTATGTCTTTCCTCTTTATCTTGCTCTTTGTCATCCTCTCGATGTCCTTGAGCTGGAGATATTCCCTTGGAGTTACCAGTGTGTAGGCTATTCCTTCCTTCCTGGCTCTTCCTGTCCTTCCTATCCTGTGGACATAGGATTCTGTGTCCTGCGGAAGGTCATAGTTTATGACGTGTGAGATATTCTCAACGTCTATTCCTCTTGCTGCTACATCTGTAGCTACAAGGAACTCAAGGTTCTTTTCCTTGAACTTGGCAAGTGTTGATATTCTCTGGTTCTGGTTCATGTCGCCATGCATTCCGGCTGCATTGTAGCCTCTTGCTGTAAGAGAATCAACAAGCTCGTCAACGCCTCTCTTTGTCTTGCAGAATATGATTACTGAATCCATTTCCTCAGCATCCATGATCCTGCAAAGAGACTCGAACCTGTCCGAGTGCTTTACTTCAAAGTAGAACTGGTCGACAGTTGATACGGTCATGGTGTTGTTCACGACTGTTATATGCTCTCTGTCTTCCTTCATGTATCTCTTTGAAAGTGTCTTTATCTCCTTGGGCATCGTTGCCGAGAAGAGCATTGTCTGCTTATCCTCGTTCATGTCTCTCATGATCCTCTCGATATCCTCGATGAATCCCATGTTGAGCATCTCGTCTGCCTCATCAAGTACAAGGAAGTCAACCTCTTCAAGATGAAGTATTCCTCTGTCCATCAGGTCGATTACTCTTCCAGGAGTTCCGACTACTATGTCGATTCCGCTCCTTAAAGCCCTTATCTGCCTGTCTATCGGCTGTCCGCCGTATACTGGCAGAAGCTTTACCCTGACATGCTTCGCAATTGTGTTGATCTCTTCGTTTACCTGAATAGCGAGCTCTCTTGTAGGTGTAAGGACTATCGCTGAGACCTTTCCCTTCGGTGTAAGCCTGCTGAGTATAGGCGCTGCGAATGCAAGCGTCTTTCCTGTTCCTGTCTGTGCCTGTCCGATCGCATCCTTGCCGC
>DIWI01000055.1 GCA_002428415.1 Clostridiaceae bacterium UBA6110 | reverse complement strand
AGAAGCTCCCATCCAAGTTCAAGCGTATCCTTTATTTCCCTGTTATTGTCATAACCCTGGCTGACATATCTCTTCTCAAATGCATCTGCGAAATCCGCGAATGCCTTGTCTGTCTCAGACAGTGCTGATTCACCAAGTATTACCGCCAGCTCCTTGGCTTCCTTACCGGTAGCATATGCTGCGAAAAGCTGGTTCATGGTGTCTGCATGGTCCTCTCTGGTCTTGTTCTTGCCGATACCCTTGTCCTTCAGCCTTGAAAGCGAAGGCAGAACATCTATCGGAGGCTGGATTCCCTTCTTGTACAGGTCTCTTGAAAGGATTATCTGTCCTTCGGTGATGTATCCTGTAAGGTCAGGGATAGGATGAGTCTTGTCATCCTCAGGCATTGTAAGTATAGGGATCTGTGTTATCGATCCGCTCCTTCCCTTTATCCTGCCGGCTCTTTCATAAATCGTTGAAAGGTCGGTATACAGATATCCGGGATATCCTCTTCTTCCTGGAACTTCCTTCCTGGCCGCTGATGTCTCTCTTAGTGCTTCAGCGTAGTTGGTAAGGTCAGTCAGTATTACAAGTACGTGCATGCCCTTTTCGAAGGCAAGGTACTCTGCGCATGTAAGCGCCATTCTTGGTGTAGCGATTCTCTCTATGGCCGGGTCGTCAGCAAGGTTCATGAAAAGCACTGCCCTGTCGATAGCTCCGGTCTTGTTGAAGTCGTCCTTGAAGAACTGTGCTTCTTCAAAGGTTATACCCATTGCCGCAAATACAACGGCGAACTTGTCGCCCTTGCCAAGAACTCTCGCCTGCCTTGCAATCTGAGCTGCAAGGTCCGCGTGCGGAAGTCCTGATCCTGAGAATATGGGCAGCTTCTGTCCTCTTACCAGGGTATTCAGTCCGTCAATGGCTGATATTCCTGTCTGTATGAACTCGGAAGGGTAATCCCTTGACACCGGGTTTATTGGTACTCCGTTGATATCGAGCCTCTTCTCAGGAATTATCTTGGGTCCGCCGTCTTTTGGCCTTCCAAGTCCGTCGAATATTCTTCCTATCATGTCCTCGGATACGCCAAGTTCAAGGGGCTTGCCAAGGAACCTGACCTTGGTGTCCCTGAGGTTTATTCCTGACGATCCCTCGAAGAGCTGTACCATAGCCTTGTCCCCGTTGACCTCAAGGACTCTTCCTCTTCTCTTCTCACCGGTCTGGAGTTCGATCTCCACCAGTTCCTCGTACTTAATTCCTTCAACTCCGTCGACAACCATAAGCGGTCCGACGACTTCGCGGACGGTCCTGTACTCTTTAAGCATTAAGGATTCCT
This sequence comes from Clostridiaceae bacterium UBA6110, assembly GCA_002428415.1. Taxonomy (GTDB): domain Bacteria; phylum Bacillota; class Clostridia; order Clostridiales; family Clostridiaceae; genus Youngiibacter. Next base: position 1,661 of record DIWI01000055.1, on the reverse strand, counting down.
CCTTCCTCTATGAGGTCGTCCACGGCTTTTACAAGCTCTTTCATAACCTCGTTGATTTTTGATATTTCGCTTTCAGGCAGGTACTTCATTCTTGCAATCCTGTCCCTGACCTTCAGCTTGATTATGTCGTTAAGGTATATGCCGTTATCCAGAGCCCTCTTTCCTTCATCATAGAAGGCAAGCACGCACTTCAGCATGAGGTTCTGCTTGTCCAGCGAGCTGTAGGTATCCACTTCGTGGAACGCATTCTGCTGAAGGTAGTCCTCTCTGATTGACTTTGCGGCTTCCAGCTTGAGCTGGTCGCCCTCGGAAAGTGAGTCCCTTCCGACAAGCCTTACTATTTCCTGGAGTCCTGATTCTTCCTGTAGAAGAGCCATTGCCTTTGCCCTGTTTGAAGCGAAGGTGTTCTCTACATTGGCATCCATCCATTTGTCTACCTTGGTCTGGTATAGCGAATAGGAATTCATCCAGTTGATTGCAGGGAAGTGCCTTCTGTAAGCGAGGTTCGCATCCAGTCCCCAGAATACCTTGACGATTCTTAAGGTCGCCTGCGATACAGGTTCGGAGATGTCTCCACCAGGAGGTGATACCGCACCTATTACTGTTATCGCGCCCTGTCTTCCGTCAGATCCCAGGCATACTACCTTTCCTGACCTCTCATAGAAGTCGGCGGCTCTGGAGCCCAGGTAAGCCGGATATCCTTCATCGCCAGGCATCTCTTCAAGTCTTCCGGACATCTCCCTCAGGGCCTCGGCCCATCTGGAGGTTGAGTCAGCCATTATGGCCACGGAGTATCCCATGTCCCTGAAATATTCCGCTATCGTTATGCCTGTATATATCGAGGCCTCTCTGGCCGCAACAGGCATGTTGGATGTGTTAGCGATGAGGACAGTCCTCTTCATGAGTGATTCTCCGGTCTTTGGATCCTTTATCTCAGGGAACTCCATAAGAACGTCAGTCATCTCGTTTCCGCGTTCGCCACAGCCAACGTATACTACTATCTCTGAATCTGCCCATTTTGCCAACTGATGCTGAACGACCGTCTTTCCTGAACCGAAAGGTCCCGGAACTGCAGCTGTACCACCCTTAGCAACAGGGAAGAACGTATCTATGACCCTCTGTCCTGTAACAAGAGGCGCATCAGGATTAAGCTTGTGGTCATATGGTCTTCCGCGCCTTACAGGCCACTTCTGGATCATGTTGATTTCAGTTCCATCCTCAAGTGTGCAAACCGTGTCAGCAACAGTGAAGTCACCTTCAGCTATTGTCTTTACGACACCTGAAACTCCCTTAGGCACCATTATCCTGTGCTCTATTATCGATGTTTCCTGAACTGTTCCGATTATGTCACCCTGGGAAATGCTGTCTCCAGCCTTCACCTTAGGTGCGAAATGCCAAACCCTTTCCCTGTCAAGGGCGGGTACCTCGACTCCCTTTACAAGGAAGTCCCCCACCAGCTCTCTAATAGAGGTCAGAGGTCTCTGGATGCCGTCAAACATGGACTCAAGAAGTCCTGGTCCCAGCTCGACCGAAAGAGGGTTGCCTGTCGTATAGACCGGCTCTCCTGGTCCGATGCCTGTAGTTTCCTCGTATACCTGTATGGAGGCTCTGTCGCCTCTCATTTCTATTATCTCTCCGATGAGCTTATTGTCTGAAACCTT
>DIWI01000103.1 GCA_002428415.1 Clostridiaceae bacterium UBA6110 | reverse complement strand
TGATTTGAAAAATCATTTGATAGAGTTTATTAATTCTTTCGATTCATCTATTATTGACCTGGAGTTTGAAAAAGCTCCAAAATCTGACAGCAAGGATGAAGATTCCTACCTTGTATTTGCCATACATGAAAGCAAGGAAAAGGATATGAGAGTCCGCATACCTTTTGATGACGAATCTTCAGGCACAATAAAGATGTTTCTGCTTTATCAGGTCTTTAATGACGTACTAAGAAACGGAAGTCTCCTATTCGCTGATGAACTCGATATTAAACTGCATCCTCTGCTAATGAGAAATATCTTGCTTACAATGGCTGACCCCTCAAAGAATCCTAACAATGCTCAGTTGATATTTACAACACATAATACAGTATACATGGATATGGGACTCCTCAGAAGAGATGAAATTTGGTTCACAGAAAAGGATAATAATGTTTCTGACCTCTATTCATTAAGCGATTTTATAGATCCAACTGGAGAAAAGGTTCGAAAAGATGCGAACTATGAAAAGAATTACCTATTAGGAAGATATGGTGCTATACCGAACCTTACTAATCTTTTGGGGGATTCAGACAATGGCTGGGCGAATTGATCATTTAAAAAAAAGTAGATCTGAAAGAAAACTTCGCTCGCTTCGACTTGGTGGATACCTTATAATTACTGATACAGAGGCGACCGAAGCTAATTATTTCCATGGACTTAAGGAGAAGATTCCATCTCATTTGAAGAGGGATCTGCAGATTAAGGTATACAATAACAAAGAACTTGACAACATAATAAATTTTGCTTCGTCTGAAAGAAATAAGGACTCAAGATTCAGGTCTATATGGATCGTATTCGATAGAGACGAAGTAAAGAACTTTGATTTTTTAGTTTCTCAAATTGAGAAGGAAAACATGAATGCAGGTTGGTCCAATCCCTGCTTTGAAATCTGGTTATCAGCATATTTTGGTGAGATGAAGTCCGTTGATTCACCGGAGCAATGCTGCACTGAATTTGAACGGTTACTAAAGAAAAATACCAGTAGAAAAGAGTATGTAAAATCAGATACTGACATTTATAATTTGCTTGTTAAAAACGGAAATGAATCCATGGCGATAGAGATAGCTAAGGATAGATATTCTTTCAAGTCTTCAACCTGCACAAAACCTAGTGCTATGACCTCATGCACTACAATCTTTATGCTGGTTGAAGAAATAATTCAAAAGATACAGAACTAGAAAAATGATTTTGGATCCATGAAAGGGATAGTCACCCAATTCATGGATCCAATTCTAATTTGCTATAATTCGATTTAACTCCGCTGCAGTTACTCCTTCATTCCAAGATGGACTGCACTGAGCTTAAAAGTCATTGGGAGAGCCAGTATGTTCGGATTTGGTCCGACGTACTTCTTCTTTGCATCTTCAAGTGCTTCCTCGAAGGTGTTCCTGGTTTTCATTCCCATTCCCCTTGCGAACCCAGGTGCTTCAGCTCCTACAATGTACACTGCTGAAGTGTTCATCTCGGCTATATGTGCGCTTGAGATCATTGAGAAGCCATGGAATGGATGGAATGCGTTTGCGAACCTGTACTTTTTGATGTACTCATCGTTACTTGCGAAGTATTCCCCGAACCTGTTGATATCAGGGAGTGTGTTGCCCTGCTCCAGGAACAGTTCGTACATCTCCCTTGTGTAAGGCCACAGCTCATCATGGAAATTTCCATTGCAGGTGGATGAGCATATTATGACACACTTGTCGCTCATTATCCTCTTGTGCCTTACTACCTGAGCTGATATTGCCTGCATGAGCATTATTGGGTTGGTTCCCATTCCGTTGCCATAGTGGAAGAACTGGGGCATGCCAAAAACCAGGATATCATACTTCTTTTCAGCAAATGGCACATATGTCCTCTGGTCCGCTGTCTTCCAAGCCTCTACCTGCATCTCCTTTGCATATCCACTGTGGATCTCTATCTGCCTTGACCTGGTGTCCAGAACAGCGTCGCAACAGAAGAACTTCTTGCCCATCTTCTCTTCCATATGCTGGCCTATCTCGTCAAATTTCCTTCTCATGAGAGACTTACTGTTGACTGGTGTGAAATCAGCCCTGTGCATGACCTGGGGCACGTGGTGCGATGCTATTGACCTCCAGTGGGTTATACCCGTGGAGCAGTGCTTGTAGCCTCCTGAATACCCGCCATAGGGGTTACCCTGAGTATGACCGATGAGTATTGCAAGATCACTGTCATAGACGTATTTGTTCATTATGACAGGATCACCTGATTCAGTCTTGCCAAGATCTATAAGATTCTCATAATCCTCGCTGTCATGGTTAATTATCTGATTTGTGTACCAGAATTCATTGAAAAGCTCCTCTCCAAGTACTCCGTATATCTCTTCCTTTGTGTTCTTCCTGTGTAGGCCGTTGGAGCAGATAAGGAGTATGTCCTTCTTTTCTACGCCTGCTTCGTAAAGTTCCTTAAGGATGAGCTTTATTGATACCTTTCTGTGCGATGTCTTTTGCTCCCCGCCCTTCACCCTGTCAGGAAAAACTATGGTGACCTTTGAACCCTTCTTCACAAGCTTTGATATTGGATCCATACCAATTGGATTCCTAATTGATCTAAGTGTCTCCTCTTCGATCCTTCCCTCAGGAAGGTGTTCCGGATCCTTTATCGTCTCTCCAGGTATGAAGACATCCGTATTGTCAGGAAGCGTAGCCTCCATCATTCCATGTCCGTATTCAAATGACAGTTTCATCAGTTATTCACTCCTTCCATATAAATCCTTACGATTTCCAGATACTCCTCAGGGTAGAATCCTATGTCTCCTGCAAATCTCGTCAGGGCAATCAGACCTCCGTCGACTTCAGGTATAGAAGCAAGCATCCTGGCATTCTCTGCCTTCAGTCCACCACCGTAAACAACAGGCAGTCCCCCACTTATCTCCTTAATATAGGCAGCAACCATCTGGATGTATTCCTTTCCCGGAGGAGTCTTGCCAGGACCTATGGCCCATACCGGTTCATAGGCTATTACGACATCATTTCTATCCACTCCATTGAGGCCGATATCTATCTGGTCCTTTAGAACCTGCTTCCAGTCTTCCTTCTCATCTGATGTCTCTCCGATGCAGTATAGGACTGAAAGTCCGGAATTCACCGCCGCCTTAACTTCAGAGTTCAGTATCCTGTTTACTGCTGATGCATCAGTCACTCCTGCTTCAAGCAGTATTCCCTTCTTATCGTTCCTTTCCTCGCAGTGTCCTATTATAACTTGCTTCACCCCAAGAGAAGCCATTGATTTTGCAGTTCTGTTGGAGGTAAAGGCTCCGAAGTTCCTTCCTGTCTCCACATCATCCCTGTAAACGCTCTGGCACCCTGCTTTAAGTGAATCCCCTTCCTCCAGAGTCTCCAGTGCCGGTATAAGGTGTGCTTCGGGGAAAAATATGGTGAATTCCACTTCATTCCTGTCATATCCGTTTACCTCTTCCTTAACACCTTCAACTATCCTTCTTCCCCATTCCCTGATAGGAGCTAGAGTGTTTACTCCGCCAAGCACTCTAGGTATATCAAATCTCTTCAGGTTCACATAAATCCTCTTCATCTCTTCCAGCCTTTCACAGTTTGTATTATCAATTCAATCCCTTTTGCCTTAAGCCTTGAAACTTATATAGTCAGGTATGTCGCCAACGAGAGGTCTTAACCACTCAAGGTACTCATCTGTCACGTCCATCCCGTTCCCTGAAATGTACCTGTCTGGCAGCTTCATCTCATGGAGCATTACCTTGTCTATGGGTATGAGTGGAGTATCTATTCCGTAGCTTTCGCCCTCCAGCCTTCTTATCCCGACCATTGCTCCGCTTTTTCCTGCTACAGCTGCCTTTACTGCCTCTCTTCCGACAAGAATAGCCTCTTCCCTGTCTGTCTCTGATACCAGAGCCATAGAGGACCGGCCAAGAAGCCCCGGCTTCTCGTTCCTTGCCTTTATTCCGAGCTTTCTTATGACGAGTCCAGCGAGATGGGCGCTCACATCACCAAAGTATACTGACCTTCCTGTCTGGAATATCGGTGGTACGATGGACTTCCCTTCCTTGTCGGTGAGGCCTTCGCTTACTGCAACCACCACTCCGCCAAGCTTCTCATGAAACCTTTTTACTTCAGCGAGGAACTTATCCTCATCAAATGGCCTTTCAGGTACCAGGATTATATGAGGTGCATCATCAGGGTTCTTCCTTGCTGCAGCAGATGCCGCAGTTATCCAGCCTGCGTTCCTTCCCATTGTCTCAATGACTGACACATGTATGGGAAGTGACTTAACATCCTGCCCGGCTTCAGCCACCGATTCGGCGATGTATCTTGCTGCACTTCCGAATCCCGGCGCATGGTCGATTGCTGATATGTCATTGTCGATCGTCTTTGGGATCCCCATTACCATTACCCCTGATTCCATGCAGACCCTGTGAACCTTCCCGCAGGTGTCCATGGTACCATTGCCTCCATTGAAGAGGACATACTTAATGTCGTGTCTCTTGAAGATTTCAGGCATGGCCTTGTAATCCTCATCCGACACATCATACCTTGATGACCCTATGGCACTGCCTGGTGTCTTGAGCAGAAGCTCAAGCATCTCCTCGGAGATTTTCCCGATATCTCTGAAGTTCTCCCTGATTATTCCCTCCGTACCTCCAATGGCACCGTAAACCATATCTATCTCATGATGTAGTCTGGCTTCCTTTATAACGCCATAAAGCGTCGAATTTATCACTGCAGTGGGGCCTCCCCCATGGACTACCAGCAGATTTCCGCTCATTTCTCAAGCCTCCTGAATCGTTCTCATTTCTCTAATGTAATACTAACACTGTTTTAGGCAAAACGGGCTTCAAAATACGCAAACGTTTGCCTTTTAGTGTTGCTTTAATTGTATGATTTAGCCATAATTAAAATGAGTAGAGGAGTGGGTGATAAGAATGACATTGAAGGAAGTGGCCGAAAAGGCCGGAGTATCGATTTCCACAGCATCAAGGGTTATAAACGGGAAAAGTACCAAGACCGCAAGCCCCCAAGTGAAGCAACGGATCCTCAGGGTCGCAGAAGAGCTTGGATATGCTCCAAACCGCTCAGCTCAGGCGCTTAAGCTTGGCGAAGATGCGGTGGAGGTTTTGAAGGGAAAGAGGTCGATAGGCTGCATCTTTGGAAGGGTAATGTCATCGGTTGAAGACCCCTTCTTCTCGAGAATCGCAAAGGCGGTGGAGAAAGAAATCGCAAAGCACGGCTGCGTCATGAAATACTCCTTCTCAGCTAGCGATATCGAGAGCGAGGAGGAACTCAGAAAACTGCTTGAAGGATTTAGGCTTGACGGAGCAGTGATTCTTGGAAGGCTTAACAGGAACTTCTACAAGCTTATAAGGGACAGCTATCCCCATGTCGTGTATTCGGGTCTCAATTCCATAAGCCCGGATTTCGATCAGGTAATCTGCGATGGTTATAGTGCAGCCCTTACCGCAGTCCATTACCTCTACACCATTGGTCATCGGAGAATCGGCTACGTTGGAGAAAAATCCAACGAGGACAGGTTCAAGGGCTACTTCGATGCATTGACTGAACTGGGCATCGAATACAACAAGAGCATTGTAATTCAGACAAGACTTTCATCGGAAAGCGGCCATATGGCAGTGAAGAATCTCCTTGAAAGCTCCATGCTCGATGCAACTGCCCTCTTCTGTGCCAACGACACTACAGCAATCGGTGTAATCAAGGCAATAAAGGACATGGGTCTAAAGGTTCCAGAGGATATCTCCGTCATCGGCATAGACGACATAGAGATTTCAGAATACATGTCCCCTCCCCTTACAACCATCCATATACCCCTCGATGAGATGGGAAGGGAAACGGGAAGGCTCCTCTCTGACAGGCTTGAGAACGGGAATGGACTGCCGATGAAGATCGAGCTCCCATTCACGTTAGTCAAGAGGGAAAGCTGCATCGTGAATGAACGGGATGAACTAGAAAATAATGATTAGCAGAAACGAAAGGGTGTTTAAGATGATAAGAATTAGTTACAACGGGGCAGAAAAATTCAATCATGAGGAGCTTAGTAGAAGAACAACTGAAGCATCTGGTATCCTGGATCTCATAAAAAGCGGTTCAGAATATAAGGATAGCCTGGGCTGGATTGATCCTTCAATGTGGGCTGGTGATAAGCAGCTTGATAAGCTCATTAGACTTTCTGAAAATATCAGGACCGATGCGGATGTCTTCATCCTTATTGGTGTTGGAGGCTCCAATAATGGTGCAAGGGCGGCTATAAAGGCACTTTACGATAATGGGCGTGTTGAGGTCATTTATGCTGGAAACAACCTTTCACCAGACTACTATGATAACGTAATAAAAGGCCTGAATGGCAAATCTGTGTATATCAATGTTATCGCAAAGAACTTTGAAACATTAGAACCAGGACTTGCATTCAGGATATTCAGAAAATACCTTAAGGAAAGATATGGAAAAGATTATGCAAAAAGAGTCATCGTCACAGGAACTCTGAATAGCCAATTCCACAAAATTGCTGAAATGCATGGCTTTGAGTTTCTATCTTTTCCAACAGATATCGGAGGTAGGTTCTCTGTTCTCTCAGATGTCGGACTGTTTCCAATGGCCATTGCTGGAATAGACATCAGAAGTCTGGTCAATGGTGCCATGGATATGAGATCTGAACTTCTTGTAAAATCAGATGATAACATCGCACTAATATATTCCGCAATTCGGAATATCCTTTTTGAAAAAGGTTTTGGCATTGAAATGCTAGCGTTCTTCGATCCAAGACTTGAATATTTTGCTAAATGGTGGATTCAATTGTTTGCTGAGAGCGAAGGTAAGGATGGAAAGGGACTATACCCTGTATCATCCTCTTATTCTGAAGATCTGCATTCCGTTGGGCAGTATGTTCAGGATGGTGCTAGAACAATATTCGAAACCTTCATTGAAATCGAGAATAAGAGCTCTTCACTTTCGACTGAAGCTGACGACATCGAAGATGGTTTTAACTATCTCAATGGAAAGGAAGTTGACGCAATGAACAGGGCGGCGTTCAATGCTACTGTAAGGGCGCACTCTGACTCTGGGATTCCAAACATCATAATCAGTATTCCTGAACTTAGTGAGTACTCATTAGGTCAGCTATATTATTTCTTCGAATTTGCTGTATATGCATCCGGAAAGATATTGGGTATCAATCCGTTCGACCAGCCTGGAGTTGAGGCATACAAACGTCTGATGTTCAGTCAACTCGGAAAATGAATGAAAGCGGAAGGGACATGTACAACTATAGTACATGTCCCTTCTGCTTATTATTCGAGATCGTATCGCTTGAATATTTCCTCAGGTGCTTCATTCTCAATCAGCAACCTTGTCATGGCCTCCTGCAGCCTCTTTTCCTCCGCTTCATCAGAAATGGGTTCAAGCTGTCCGGGATCATTCTCCAAGTCAAACAGAAGATTACCCGTCACTTTATCCGCTCTTGGGTTAAATGCCGGAATCCTCAATACCGGGCTCCCCTTGGTAAAAGCAAACCCATCAGTAATCGTTGCCTTTTGCATTTCATCCACACTGAACCTGCTGTTCATATGGCACGGCATCAAAGTGTATTCAAAAAACGGTTCATCGATGGAAGAGACCCCTCTCATGTAGACAAAACTGCCATCTGTTATGTTGATTGGTCCTCCATGATATCCGAATATAGCATAATCTCTTACGGGAACATCGCTTTCAATGACTTCGCGCAGAGCTCTCCCAATCATATCCTTTGGCACATCAATATTAAAATATTCTAGTAAGGTAGGTGCCAGATCGATTGTCTGAACTAGTGAGCTTCTACGCTCACCAGATTTCTTTGATCTTGGATCCCAAATGAATAGTGGAGTATGAGCTACTTCATTGTAGTCTGGCATGCTTCCTTTTCCCCACCACTCGTGTTCTCCCAGAACAAATCCGTGGTCAGTGTTAACTATCAGCATCGTATCCTTCCACAAATCCAGTGAATCCATCTTGTCGAGGACAAGTCCAAGTTTCGCGTCGCAATATTCTGCCAGGGCAAAATATTTCTTCCGCATATTCTCTACCGTTACACGGTCTTCCTTTACAGGGGCGTAAGGAGGCCAATCAGGAATAAACGGAGCATCCGGATCGAACCATCTGGATTCGAACTCATCAGGTGATACAAAAGGCTCATGTGGGTCGAATGTCTCTATCTGAAGAAACCAATTGTCTTCATGCTTGTTCTTTTCCATGAAATCAATCCCGTTGGCAAACGTCCTAGCCATTGGAAAATCAGACTCATTGACGATTGCCTCCCTGTTCGAGGCATTTTGCCAGCCTGTCTTTGATCTTATCGTCTGCAGCATCTGTGGCATACTCTCGGGGCTCAGCAGTCCTGGAGAGAATCTGGCTGGCCTTTTTTTACAATTCCCCTGCCATTTATCACTTTCCTGTCCTCTGAAGCAGTCCCAGGAAGAATATCTTCCGCAATAGGTAGCCCCTCCGTCTTCAAGATAATGGTAATGGTCGGTGGATAGATGACTTTGAATATTGTTTTTGGCTAAAAGCTCAGGCATTGAATCATCGAATGGTTCGAGCGGACTCCAGCTCCTATGCAGGAAATTAGGTCTGCCTGTATGCAATTCCCTTCTGGCGGGCATACATGGAAGACTGCATACATAACTGTTTTCAAAGGACACTGAACGTCTCATGAGCCTTTCGAAATTAGGCATGGATGGTCCTAAATATCCGTATCCCGGCATTGCATCGAGCCTTAGGGAATCAAACATTATCATAATAGCTTTCAATTCGTTACCTCCAAATGTGTGCATATATTGATGAAAAGAGAGCATCCGGCGAGTGTTCGCCGGATGATTGTCAGATTGTCTGCATTGCCATCCTTGCTTCTTTTGCAAGCTTAATCCTTTCCCTCTTGTCCCTGAAGTAATGAAGCTTATTGATATTCATTCTATATATTGTGAAGATTAGAAAGAGCATGTATACTATTATGCTCTGTGTACTGCTTTGAAGGGCTAGCTGGGACATTCCCATGGTCATGAGCTTGACACTCAAAGATCCCATTAGAACACCAACTATCTGATTATGGCTGAATGAGCCTATCCAGATTCCGAGGAACATGGGAAACATGTTCTTGAACACACTCAGGTTGCTGCTCATTCCCATTACTGGTGTGAGTGTTCCACTATAAGCAGTTTCGAATACACCAGCACAGGCAACGAGTACACCAGCCAACGCATAGCATTGGATGCAGTTCCAGAAAATGTTTATTCCAGATTCTGAAGCGAGCTTCTGACTGCCCTGGATTGCCCTTCTTTTGTATCCAAAGCTTGAATACTGGTAAAGGTATGTCATGGTTACAACCAGGATCGATGCTACAACAATAATGAATGTCACATCTGACAAAATGCTAACGCCCTGCTTACCGAAAAGCATCAGTCCCTGCTGATTGTTCAGACTGAAGGACATTGTCTCGAAAACAAGAGTCATACCAAGCCCCAGGACCATCGGGAGGATCCTCATATTTACGAAAAGAACTCCTATCAAAAGTCCAGCCAAACCACCCGCCAACATGCTCAGTACCAGCACTCCGGCTCCGCCAAGGCCGAAGTATAGCGCGATATTCCCTCCCAATATGCAGCCCAGGTACATCTGTGCACCCAGAGACAGGTCCATCCTTCCGCTTGTCAGGTTCGTATTGATCGCGAGGGCGAAGCTGAAGGATGTTAATAGTGTCCTAAGGAGGGCCTTGACATCGGCGATCGTACTTATGACGCTGGTTCCCACAAACGATCTGTCAATTATCTCAAATACGAGCCATACAATTAATGGTAGAGCGACAGTCTGAAAAAGGCTCAATCCAGGAATTTTTGTCTTCTTACGATTTTCCATTTTTCCTCCCACATGGATACATTATTCTGCCGTATGCTACTTACCAAGTCTCTTCAGTGTATTCTCATATGTCATCGAGTCAATGACCGCCTGTATGTCAGAGTTTGTCAGGTCGCTGTTGTATATTCCAAGCATGCTGTCAACTATTCCATAGTCGGCGATCCATTTATCCGAAACATCCCATTTGCTTACTATATCAAGCATATCCTTGTCTGTTATGGCCCAAAGGGTAGTGTTTAGCTCAGCAGCCTCACCATTGGGTGCAAGTGTTGCTGACTCATTACCGGTAAGCAGGTTGTATGCCTGTGCGAATCCTGCTGCACAAAGTACGCTTACTGGTTTAGCTGTTGCCATGTCTACTGAAGGATTGCCAAATCTGTCCTTGGTGTTGAAGGATGTCCTGAGCGTTTCTGAAACTACCGCAATTGAAGCAACCTTCAAATTCTTGTTCATCGATGCCTCGGCTTCATCTACCACGACACCTACAAGATTGTAAATCTGTATGGCTCCCAACAGAGTAGCATATCTTCCGGTCTGTATTGCAGCAGTAAGTCCTTGCAGCCAGCCTTCCTGAGTGTTGGAACCAGGATAGACGTAGATGCTGATGCCCTTGTCATTTACTGCTTCAAGCGGGGCGGAAGTGGTTATGATGGTCTTGAGTTCGTCCTTGAAAGTCAGTCCGTACTTTTCCTGTAATGCTTCAAGTGTTCCCCTGGTGATTTCGGTATGCTGCAAATTCCCTTTGTTTGCGACTCCAGAGCAGATTATGAATCCCTCGCTTCCGTCAGCGGAAGCGCTTTCCAGCAGCCAGCCGTTGAAAAGGTCTGCAATGGCAGCCTGGTTTGAACCAAAGGCAGCGAAGTTTTCATATCCACCAGCAAAGGCTGCTTCTGTCTTGGGCTGGATCCTAACGGTGTTTACTATGTACTTCATGCCGTATTCCTGGCTAACCTGTGTCAGCTGCTCTATGTCATCGTTCAGATAGCTTATTACAGCGTCAGCTCCTGCATCCGCACAATTTTCAATAAATGTAAGCACTTTTTCGCTATCGGTGCATTGTTCCGAGAATATGAACTCAACATTGTATTTCGGTGCGATATAGTTCTCGAGATAATTTCTCCTTGTGACACTTTCATCATTTGCCTGAACCTCGGCAATTCCAATCTTGAATTTCTTGAAGCTCTGTGGAGACACAGTTCCTTCCGTGTTAGAAGGTGCTGTTGTAGGGCTTGTAGCCGGAGTTTTTGCACCACAAGCTGAAACGCCGGTAGAAATGATGACTGCCATTGCAAGCGCTATTATTTTTTTCATGATTTACCCCTTTAAATATATTTTTGATATTGTCTACGAGTTAAAACTGTTGCCTAGAAGGGAGCGTTGATGGACGTTCACTATTGAGAAATACCAGCAGAAGGAATATAACTCCTCTTATACCCTGTATCAGTGATGCTGACACCCCCACCATGAGCATTCCTTTGTTCAGTGTCGATACTGTAAGTGCGCCTATGATCCCTGAGTAGCTGTTGGATTTTGATCCGCCGAATATGGACATACCTCCTAACACCGTCGCCAGCATGACATCCATCCCCAGGCCACTTCCTATGTTTACGCTTATGGAACTTGTCCTGATGATGCTGAAAGTTGCTGCAAGCCCTATTCCCAATCCTGCCATTATGAAGCTGATGAAAATTATGCGTTTGGGATTTATACCTGTCTGAACTGCACACTTCTCGTTGCCTCCGACGAGCCTCAGCTGTCTTCCAAGTGTAGTGAAATGAAATACTATGAGGCAAAGTATGAAGTAACCTATAAAGGCGATGTAGCGATAACCACCGCTCTCAAGCGCCTTGCTTATCTTGAAATCAACTGTTAGCATATCTGCGCCAAGAAGCTCCTGTATTATCGCACTGTACAGCTGCATCATCACGATTGCCACCATCGCGCTCTTTACATTAAAGACCAAGCTCAGAGTACAGTTCAACAGCATGAGACCCATACTTACTGCAATTGCAGACACAAGCATCATGGGAACGCTCCCGTTGATATTGTACACAATTGCACCAACCGTAGCCCCAAGCCCCATCACAGCACCTACCGATATGTCCAGATTACCTGTAGTGTAGATGAATGCAACGGCAGTGGCCATGGTTCCTGTGATGAGAGCCTGATTAAATATTCCCACAAGTACCGTGGATTTGAAGAAGGAGCCGTCCGTGGCTGCCCCAAATACGCTGATAATAAGCAGTAGCACCAAAATCGGAAAAACAAGGGAAAACGACCTTTTGGTCTTCAATATCACAACCTTGTCTCCGATAGTCAATCTTGGTGTTGTCTTAATGCTGACTGTTCCGGAATTCATAGCTACCTCCTAAATCATGCACTCAATCAATGAGTGCTCGTCAAATCCGTTGCTGCGGTAGAATTCTCCACTTAGCTTTCCGTCTTTCAAGATGAGAACCCTGTCTGACATACCGATCAGTTCCGGCATTTCTTCACTGATCATTATTATGGACTTCCCTTTTCGCTTCATATCATTTATAAGCTGGTACATCGCAGCCTTTACACCTATATCTACTCCTCGTGTGGGACAATCGAGTATAAGGACATCCGCATCATCTGCAATCCACTTTCCGAACACGACCTTCTGTTTGTTTCCACCCGACAAAGCCCTCACAGGTTGATAAATGTCAACGCACTTAATCGCAAGCTTGTCTACCTGGGTCTTCGCATAAATCCTCTCCTTCCTTTCGGAGACGAACGGGCCAAACAACCTGTTCTTGCCGTAGCCTGACGACTGGATGTTTGCAGCAATTGATGCATTGAGATCAAGTGACTCCTGGTCCCTGTTCTTCGACACATACCCTATGCTGTTCTTGAATGCCTTCTCAGCACTGTCTATCTCTATCTCTCCCTTGAGGACCACCTTCCCGTCTACAACTTCCTCCAGACCGTATAAAGCCCTTCCCAGCTCATGCATGCCACACTCCGAAAGACCACCAATGCCTAAGATCTCGCCCTCATGAAGCTCCAGGTCGAAGCACAGGATCTCATTCATTGTTGTTATGCAATCTGCCTTGAGTACTACCTGGTCACTGAAGCCATCCTGGTCCATCCTGTAATAATTACCCTTGATCTCTCGCCCTACCATTTTGTGTTTGATATCATTTTCGTCGAAGTCAGGTTTCTCAAGATTATCTATGATGACTCCATCCCTAAGCACAGTAAGCGTATCGCAGTGTTCCATCAGCTCATTCAGGTCATGGCTTATGAAGATCACTGCTTTATCTGATTCTGCAGCTTTGTGCATCAAATCATATAATATCTTTCTTCCTGTATGCGAAAGGGCAGTCGTTGTCTCATCCACTATGAACAGCTCCGGATCCCCGGACATTGTCTTGGCGATCTCAATCAGTTTGCGTTCTTCCATATTGTAGAAGCCAGCTGGTTTTGCTGGGTTTACATACCCGATTCCAATTCCTTCCAATGCGGCTTTCGCTGCCGCGTTCATTTTTGTCTTGTTGATTACTGGTCCAATCTTGAACTCACCATAATTTCCAAGAAAGAGATTCTCAGCTACAGTAATGTTCGGTATTGTCCCAGCCTCCTGAACAATCATTCCAATTCCTTGCTTACCTGCCTCTAAAGCAGATTCAGGTTTCCACACCTTACCTTTGTATAGCATTTCCCCGCTGGTCGCAGACTGGATTCCTGCTATGATTGATGAAACCGTTGATTTTCCTGATCCATTTTCTCCTATAAGGCCTCTGATCTCGCCCCGTCTGATGATCATATCTACATGATCAAGAGCGACTGTCACTCCGAAATTCTTACACATGTCCCTGACTTCAACCAGCACTTCCCCTTTACCGGGCATCTTTTAACCCCCTTGTATCAATTCTCGTACATTGTATCCGTTTCCATATTTTAATTATAAGGTGGCAGGTCTTCAAGTTCTGTCAAATAAACGTATACAATTGTCTGTTTTCCGACTAGCTATCCAAGCATTGTCTATTCCCTGTCAAAGCAAAAATCCGGGAAGTTCCCGGATTTGAATCTATATCTTCTATTTATTTGAGCTGCCATTCAGGCATATGGCAGGATTGACCTTAGCTGTTGAAGGATTGTCCTTCCATCTTTCAATGCCGTCTGCAATGCCAGCTGCCTCTTCATATCTGGCAAACAGTAATGCTGCCCTGTCATGCTTCTTCTGAAGCCTTACAGCCTGTCCCTGCATTGATATCCTGTCTGCAATCTTCCTAAGCCTAGCATATACGTCACTTCTCGAGGACATCAGATTGCATCGTTCGTCAGGATCATTGGCAGTATCGAAAAGCATGTCATACATTTCATATCCTGAATACGTGATAAGCTTGTATGGTCCTTCCCTTACCATAAGGCCGTACGAATACTGCGCACCTGTTCTCGTACCATACTTTTCACCCCTGTCTGTTCGTTCGAGGAACTCACTGTAAACATGCCGTCTTGTGGGCTCTTCTCCGTGGAGCACATGAGCAAGGCTGATTCCATCAACGTCATCATCCATCGCCTCCGCGCCTACCATTTCCAGCAGTGTGGGGCCGAGGTCCATTATGCTCGCAGGTTCATTTATTGCCACCCCAGGATCAATACCGTCCCCTGAAAATATCAACGGTATCCTCACGGACCTTTCGAACAGCGTCTCTTTTCCAAAGATACGCCTGTCACCGCACTGGTCTCCATGGTCGGAAATGTAACAAATCACCTTCTTGCGATCATTTCTTTCACAGTGTCTGTCAAAAGCACCAGCTACCTTCTCAAGAAGCTGGTCCGTCCTTTCTACCATGCCGCAGTAGGCTGCCTGAGCCCAAAGGGCAGTTGATTCATCCGCCCCCTTGTTGACGTAATGTCTGAGAAGCGGGTGTGTGACCTCATCATGAAAGCTTTCCGGCAGAGTGACCCTGTTGATATATTTGCTGAACAGGGCTTCAGGAGCCACGTAGGGGAAGTGAGGAGCATATATGCTTACGCATATGAATTGTGGCTTTTCGTGCTTTTCAGAAAGATATTTCAAAGCTTCCTCAACAACATGGTCGTCATAATGCTGTACAGGACTTTCCCCTCCCCCAATGACCTCTGTAGAGAATTTCGCACCGAAGGTCCTTGAAAACACACCTCTTTCTTCAGCCAGAGCCTTGACTGGCCTCGTCCACCCCAATGGTGTCATATCCGATGCGAGTCTTTTCGTGAATCCGTGCCTCTGGTCTTGTCCTACGAAATGCATACGGCCTATCAGCACAGTTTCATAACCCGCCTCCACAAGATTATGCAGGAAAGTCGGTGTGGTATCTGGAATTGCATCGCTCAGGGTGAATATTCCTGTTTTTGAAGGACGAAGTGCAGTAAGCATTGAAGCTCTGGCAGGAACGCACAAAGGACATGCGCTGTAAGTCTCAGTGAATGAAGTCCCTGTTCTGCACATCTCATCCATGAAAGGAGTTTCTGCAATCCCTCCACCGAAACCAGAAAATAGCGGCGTGTGCTGGTCACTCATGAACACCAGGATATCAGGCTTTTCCATTGTTTTCCTCCCATTCCCTAATGTAGGAGTTTAAGTCGCGGATCAACAGCGGCATGGGTTTGCTGCTATTTCTTGCAATAGCCTTTACCTCATCGGCAATTTCTATGGGGCACATCCCCTTCAGTTTGCTCCATTTCATCTCAAAGGTGAACCTGTCATCATACCTGAATGGAGCAATATCACTTGTGGACTGATACCAGTCCAGCATCTTCAGCCTCAGATCAGCCAGGATCACTCCCATATCCGGATTCAAAATGATATTCTCCTGTTCATATGGGTCATTCTTAAGATCGAAGAGCTGATCCTCCTCATAAAGCCGCCTTATATACTTATAGTCCTTAGTCCTTAGCATTGTGGCTTTGGTATGGGCTACATCATTCTCCTCTGCCTTGAGCCGTGGCCAATAATTATTGAGAGGGTCTACACCGTTAATGCCTGTTGCATGGCTTTCATCGCAATGGATCTCTCCTGCGAGTCTTCCGCCTTCACAACAAGCGTATTCCCTTACAGGAATGCTTCTGTCACCTATGCTTTCCCTAAGGCTTCTTCCAAAATGCGTATGGTCAGGATTTACGCCAGCCATATCCATTGCTGTCGCATAGAAATCGACAAGCTCTACAATGCTGTCCGATATTCCCGCATCCAGTTCAACATCCTTTGGAGGCTTGATCAGCAGAGGTACCTTGACAAGGCTGTCGTAGAATGTATTCTGATTTTTCTCAGTCAGACCGAAGTGTCCCTGATAATCTCCATGGTCACTGAAAAAGAAAATTGCCGAGTCATCATAGATTCCAGCATCTTTAAGGGCCTGGCACAGCCTCTCGAACTGATCGTCAACCTTCAGGCACATTCCCAGATAGCATGCCCTGAGCTCATCCCAGTCTTCTTCTGTAAATCCACTCATTCCCTGATTCTCCCTGATCATAGATTCTATCAGGGGCTCAGGTACTTGACCGATCCTTTCCACAGCCCTTTTCCTCAACAGGCTCCTGTTGATGGAGGAGAAATACGGTTCCTCAACTCCGTACTCAGGATGCGGATACATGAGTCCCAGGAACATGCAGAGCGGTTTGTCACCTGTTCCCTCAGCAATTCTGGCAATAGCTGCATCTACGACCTCGTCATCAGAATTGTAGTTTCTTCCGGTTTCGTCAGTCTTGAGTTTTCCAGTAAAATGTGAGTAATAATGCTTGTCTCCAGCTGTTCCTCTTGGATTTTCGTTATAGGGTCCTGGGGCAGGCTTTGATTCGCCTCCATAGAAAACTTCATCGGCATGCTTGTCGAACACATTCTCTATCTGACCGGGCAAGAAATCATTCCTGTCATTCATCCAAACATAGTAACCTGCGGCCTTGAGCTCACTGAAGATGCTGCTCTCATGGTCATGAAGCATATGCCTCATCGTTCTGTGCCCGTTGACATGTGGATATAGTCCGGTCATGAAACTGCACCTGCTGGGAACACACACCGGATTCTGGCAGAATGCGTTCCTATAAGACACGGCATCGAATTCAGCAAACTTATCTAGAAATGGCGTCAGTGCAGCTTGATTTGCTCCCATGTGACCTAGCGAATCATTCTGCATCTGATCAGGATTAAATATTATGATATGTGGTTTCTTCCTCATCTTTCCCTCCTGTAGACTATTACCATATATCCTGATTATAGGTTTACCTTGACTGGCATACTTTCAAAAATATGTGCACTATTATCCTAATTCAGACAACTTAGGAGAGGAATGAGAAAATCGGATACTTGGCAGAGTCAATCTTCCTGTTCATGCCTTTCTTCCTGTGGCGTATAGCCCATCACTTTCTTGAAGGTGTACGAAAAATGGCTGAAATTGCAGTATCCAAGCTTTGCTGCAATGAAGCTCACCGGAAGCTGCGTGGTCCGTAGCAGGCGCTTCGCCTCCTTCATCTTCTCGGAAGTGATATACTCCTTGACGGTTGATCCGGTCTCCTTCTTGAATATCCTGGTCAGATAATCGGCGTTAAGGTGAACCTGATTCACTATGTCATCACGTCTAAGCTCCTTGTCCAGATTGTTGCCAATGTATGCCTTGATTTTTTGGACGATAGCCTTCTGGTCAATCTGGCCTTCATCCCTTACCATGTTTGAAGCAACATGGAGAATCAGCGCCTTCATGCTATCTACTGATTTCATTCCGTCCCTGTATATTTCCATAGCCTCCTCGCCACTGAACATTTCATTTATCGCATCTCTACCGCCTTTAACGTTCAAGTACAGCATATGCATGAAGTCCTGGTAAATAGTCCCCAGTGTCGCCATATTCATTCTGTTCTCCGTGACAAGTTCATCCAGCATGTCTGAAGCGGCTGATGCCATGGCATCAGGGTAACCGTCCCTTATCAGATTGCCCAGGTGCTGCATCCTTGATGCCTTATAAGATGACCCCCTGTTCATATCACCATTTCCGAAGAACACACCGCTCCTAAGAGCTACATTGTCGGTCTTGAGTTTTGATAAGCACTTCCATTCATGTGGCATATTCTCAAGTACTGTACACTGGGAAACAAAGACAGCCAGAGAACATCGGAGAATTTGATTGCATGTTAGGCTAAATTCGGATAGCAATTTTTCAGTCCTGCCCCTGCCAACCAATTCATCGTTCTTGTCCTTAAGGATCAGGCAGAACAGATTCTCTTCAACATACGCGACAGCTGAGAGATGGAATGCATCATATGCCAACTCGTTTATAATGTTGGTCATGGCAAGCGCCAGCAAACTGCCTTTCCATGAGCCATCAATTCTGTTCCATCTTGTTATCTGTATACAGGCAAGATATGCCTTCATCTCGATGAATCCACCCAAACTGAACCCCCCGAGCCTCTTTGCTTCAGAGAGACTGACGGCTCCCACGAGATAATCACGTTGGATTCCTGTGGATATGGTGAATTCCTCTTCACGGAATGCCACACCCATGTCGTATACATGGTCTTTTTCCTTCTTGGACTTCACCTCCAAAATAGCCCGAGCCACAACCCTCATCACTTCATCATATGGTGCAGGCTGGACAATGTAGTCAAAGGCACCAAGCTTAACAGCCTCCTGAGCGTATTGGAATTCAGCATGGCTTGTAAGGAATATGCAGGATATCCCGAAACCCTCCTGCTTTATCCAACGGTATAACGTCAGACCGTTTTCGAAGGGCATTTCGATATCGCAGAGCATTATATCAATATCCCCGTTTTT
Source organism: Clostridiaceae bacterium UBA6110 (assembly GCA_002428415.1). Classification (GTDB taxonomy): domain Bacteria; phylum Bacillota; class Clostridia; order Clostridiales; family Clostridiaceae; genus Youngiibacter. The sequence goes on along the minus strand of DIWI01000103.1, from coordinate 12,406 downwards.
GATTGATTCTTTCGCTTCCATTGCATTTCCTGCTGTAACCACATCGGATATACCTGCAGCAACCCAATCAAGGCCTTCCCTTAGACCCATAACAACACCAGGACTGTCATCAACGATCAATAGTTTCATTTTTTCTCCTGTCATTTCAGCGGTATGAAAAGTTCCACCACTCCGCCATCCTTGTTGCCAAAAGTAACAGCAAATCCTTCCCCGTAAAGGAACCTGAATCTTCTTGCCATATTGTTCAGACCTATGTGTCCATCCTCCGCTGAGTGTTCAAGTATCCTGTTAAGCCTTGGGAGTGCTTCTTCAGGAAAACCAGGTCCGTTATCCCTGATACTTATATTGGCAAGATTGACCACGTCAGTCTTCAATATATCAGTCCTTATTTCCAGCATCAGTCTCCTGTCCGGCATTATGCCATATTTGGTTATATTTTCGACTATAGTCAGCAGGCTAATCGGGGGCACTTCCAGTTGCTTCAGCAGCGGGTCAACCGTGATGGTAAAAACCGGTTTGATCTCCTGACCATGGTACTGGAGTTCAACATAATTTACACACTGCTGCAATTCCTTTTCGAGAGTCACCACATCAGTACTCAGGTAGAACGCATAGCGAAGGTGGTTGGACAAGAGGAGTATCGATTTTTGGATATCGGACATTTTGCCAAGCTGAGCGAGCCCGTAGATGCTTTTAAGGCTGTTCAGGTAGAAATGAGGCCTTATTTGCATCCTGAGCGCATCCATCTGTGCCTCCTGCGCAGCGATGCGATTTTCATAGCTTTCAATTCTAAGCGTCTGTATCTCACCTATCATAGAATTGAAGGTTTCATTTACCTGTGAGAACTCTTTACTGGTGAAACTGCCTGATCGAGCTTCCAGGTCTCCATCCTGTATCTTCTGCATTGTATCCACCAGGTCACCGAGTGGGCGGAAAAAGCTCTTTTTCAGATATGTCCATGACAATGCTACCGCGACTCCAACAGCGGTAAGGAAAAACATCGAACCAGCTCTTAGCCATCCCACAGCACCCATATTGTCACGATAAGGAACCGCATATAGTGCATTCAGACCTACTATGGACCTCTCGACAAGCATATACCTGTTGTCTTTACCAGTGAATGCATAACCAGCCTCACTGATTTCAGGGATATCTTTGTTTTCTTCGAGCCATACGGCTGACGTGATCGGTTTTTTGCTTTTCAGGAAAACAATAGGAGTACTCAGTGCACTTTCTGTCTGAGCAGTCTTTGAAAGCCTCGATATGTCAATCATTCCAAACAGGAATACATCATTCCTTGTTATCATCCTCATCCAATACCATTTCCCGTTGACCTCCTGCACATACCACCCCTGCCTTAAAGGCTCGTCATGGGCCATTATGGCAACTACTTCACTGAGACTTGATCGATCCTCCTGTGACAAGTTGGAAAGAGGGTTGAATGATGGCATATATGCTCCGGTTCCTTTACTGTAAGCAACAAGTGCCGTAAGGGTTCCGCTCGAGTTGAACAGGTCCCCGAGTTTCTGAAGCAGTATTTCTCCTGCCTCCTGGATCTCCTCATCCGTATCGGCACTTCCAAACAAGTTAAGTCCATTCTCCTCGTTCCACACCATAAGCAGTGATGACTCCGTCTCTGTCATTTTCGTTTCAACCGACCTGCAGAATATGTCAAGCGTGTTGAAGTTGGCAGTTGCGAGCTGCTTGTCCATTTGAAGTATGGCTTCACTGTTGAAATAGTAAAACATCGTAGTCACGGGCAAAAGTATAATTACTGCTGCCAGGAGTATTCTGTACTTGAGTGAGATCCTTTTCTTGAACAATTCTGCCATACCCCTCTTCTAAACGTTTTCCTTCACTATACAGTGGTTCCAGTTCCTTGACAAGTAAGGTATCCAAAGACTCAGACACCAGCCCGGATATTGCACTATCCGAAAGCTGGTGTCTTTGGTCTTTACTCCACTATCTCAGACTTTGAACTGTACTTCCTTCTGCCTGCAAGGTCTACAGTCTCACCTGTCATGATGACTTCTTCAGTGAACGCTATGTCATGTGCACTTGTTCCTACCATAATATCCAATGCGCCTGGTTCCACACAGAATAGCATGTCCTCGTTGTAGTAACCTAGTAGAGCTGTATCTATAACAAACTCAACGGTCTTCATTTCTCCGCTTTCGAGAGATATCCTCTTGAATGCTGCAAGCTGTTTCACCGGCCTTATCACTTTTGCATCCTTGAAGTGGTAGTATACCTGAATAACCTCATCACCCTTTACGTTCCCTGTGTTTGTCACCGAGCATTTGAGTCTGATGCTGCCATCTGTTGGTACTGACTTTGATTCCATGATTAAATCGGACAATTCAAAGCTTGTATAGCTAAGCCCGAACCCAAAAGGATAAAGGGGTTTGTTGTCCTCATCCACATATCCTCCGCTAAATATGGCAGCATATGCGCTATCTCCACTTGATGCGTATCCGCTTCCCATCCTGTGATTATAGTTAACAGGGATTTGTCCTACGCTTCTCGGAATTGTAACCGGCAGCTTTCCACCCGGATTGACAGTTCCGTCGAGAATGTCCGCCACTGCCTTTCCGGCACTGACTCCCGGCATCCAGGCCTGGATAACCGCAGCAGTGTTTTCAAAAGCCCATGGAAGTGAAAACGCACCTGGTCCATAAAGCACAAGTACTACTGGCTTTCCAGTCGCAACAAGGTTTTCGAGCAATTGCTGCTGCACTCCAGGCAAATCCAGCCTGCATCTGTCCTTTCCTTCTCCCCCAGTAACATTCACCCAACCGCAGTTTCCCCCGCAAGCCATTACAACAACATCGCTGGTTTCGGCTGCCCTTATTGCTTCGTTAAATCCTGAAATATCAACATCGGTTATTCCACACCCCTGAGCCCAGGAAACCTCGAACCTGTCGCTCATCTCTTCGAGAAGACTCCTGCTTCCCATCTCCTTCAGCACTGAATTCATATCCAGCAGCTTTTCCCTGTCAGAATCACTGAGCATATCTAGCATAGCTGAGAATGGATTTGATGGAGCGGACACTTTAGATTCCACCTTCGCCTTCTCTGCCTCATCTGCCATACCATTGAAAGTTACCGATGCATCTCCCTTTCTTCCGGCATCGAGCATTTCGATATAGGCTGGATATGTATATCCGCTGACAGGATACCTCAAGCTGTCTGAATGAGGTCCTATAATTGCTAGCTTCAATCCTTTCTTCAAAGGGAGAACCCCTTCGTTTTTCAAAAGAATCAGTGATTTTTCCGAAATTTCTGCAGCCAGCTTTTTCTTCGCGTCATTTACCATCGATTCCCTGACCTTGTCAAGGTCAACATACGGACTTTCAAACAGACCATATTCAAACTTTATTCTGAGTATCCTTCTAACTGATTCATCTATAAGCGCTTCGTCGAGGATCCCTTCCCTGACAAAATCGGGAAGTTGCCTGTAGGCTCCTCCTATGGGAATCTCAGTATCCAGTCCGCCCTTCTTCGCAAGAAGACCCGCATCCTTGTATGTCTTGGTCACATGGAAGTAATTGTGCATCTTGAGGATCCCTGCACCGTCCGATGTAAGCATCCCTTTAAAGCCCATGGTGTCTCTAAGAAGCTTCCTCGAGATGTCTTTATTAGCTCCAACAGGCATCCCGTTGATTTCAGAATAGGACGCCATCATTCCACTTACATCAGCATCCTTTGCGGCAGCTTCAAAGGGAGTTGCAAATACTTCGTACAGCTCGCGGTCATTTATCCTCGTAACTGCAGTATTAAGTCCCCCCTGCGTTTCGGAATATCCAAGGAAGTGCTTCGCAATGCATGCTACACCATCTGTCTTTTCTGCCTGCATTCCCTTGATGTAGTTTATACCCATCTGGCTGATAAGATAGCTATCCTCTCCAAAGGTCTCGTACGTCCTTCCCCACCTTGGATCTCTTGATACATCTATTACAGGACTCATAGCTGAGTTGATCCCAACAGCTCTTGATTCTTCCCCGATTATTTTGCTCATTTCAGCTGCAAGCTCTGGTATCCATGTGGAGCCAAGGTTTATCATGGATGGAAACAAAGTGCCACCTGCGGCTGGATATCCACAAAGATTTTCAGTCTGTAGTGCGACTGGAATCCCGAGCCTTGTCTCCTCTACAAAGTATTTCTGAACCTGGTTCGTTATCTTTGCTATTTGCATAGGATCAGCGATTCCTGCAAGAGAATACTGAGTGAACCTTCCATGTCCGTTCAGGAATTTTTCCCTCAATGTCCCAAGGTCCGCTTCACCTTCGGATATGAACGATGCGGGCAGGTCACCGCAGAGCTGAGCTGCCTTTTCATCCAGTGTCATCCTGGACAACAGGTCTTCAATCCTGTCCTCTATCTTCTGATTCTTATCTTTGTATTTCTCCATTTGTTCCTCCCTATAAAATAAGTAAATCACCTGTTCAGCAATTGTCTGATGTTCTTCAGTTACCGCTTATGCTTGCAAGCTTTACTAGTCTTGGATATGCATATTCGAAAAAGTTATAGTAGCTTTTGCAGTAGTAGTTCTTTGCCGTATCACTATCCCCGATTGACTCCCTTTCCCTCTTACAGCCACCTCTGCAAAGGTATCTCCATTTGCAGCTTTTGCAGTCAGGGTGTGGTTTTTCACTGTCCTCTATGAAACGAAGCTCATTACGTCTCTTTTCAATTTTTTCCATGGAGTCTTCCATGAAATTTCCTATTTTCCATTTATCGAGAGCATAGAAGTCACATGGGAATACGCTACCATCAGCCTCAACCACATATTGCCTGCTGCAAATTCCGCTCATGCCACAGGCTTCAGGTCTTTGTCCTCTGATCATCATTATGAGATTGTCAAAGTACCTGTTATACCTTATTTTCCCTTTCTGCAGGTCGTCATACCAGCAGTCAAACAGATTCTTGAGATATGCTTCGAACCTGTCAATTGATAGCGACCATTTGTGCTCTCCCCGGTCTTCTCCTATCGGGTCAAGGCAAGGTATGTATTGCTGGTATTCCAGATTTTGCCTGTCAAAAAACCCATATACTTTTCTGATACTCCTTGCAGAACCTGAAGTCACCACAGACAGGATGTTGAAGTCAACACCATGACTTTCAAGCAACTGGATACTCTGCATTACTTTCCTGTATGTGCTTTTCCCATCTGGAAATATCCTGTTCTCGTCATTGATATCCTTAGGCCCGTCAAGTGAGATACCGACAAGGAAATTGTTTTCCTTGAAGAATTCTACCCAATCTGTATCAAGCAGGGTCCCGTTGGTCTGGATAGCGTTGCTTATCCTGCATCCGTTGATATTATGCTTTTCTTCCAGTTTCATCGCTTCCCTGAAAAACTCAAGACCTGCCAGCGTCGGCTCTCCACCCTGAAACGCTATTGTGCATGTTCCATGTGAATAGCCAAGCACTCTTTCGAGCACCCCTTCCAAAACATCAAGGCTCATGACACCGTAGCTTTTTGTCTCTCTTTTCGCCGACTCGTCGGCATAGAAGCAGTATCTGCAGGCCATATTGCATAGCCCTGATGCAGGTTTTATCATCACAGCGAATGCAGGCATAATGCACCTCCCATTACTCTTTATTCAAGTCTATCAGTTTCGGAATCCTGATAGCCATAATAAAAACGGGAAACGCTATCCAAAATCCGCGCATATTCAGAAGAGGTATTTCCCGATTTACATAAGAGGATTCCAAGCCGCCAAGGCAAGGAATCCTCTGAACTAAATGTGGACTTTTTTGAATCAGATCTCTATGTCCGGCTGTATCTGGTTCAGTCCTGCCTCCAACTTCCTTGTCCTGATTTCAATCATCTTTTGTTCCATTTCAATTTCATCTTTCCTGGAGATAGGATATATCCACATTCCGATAAGGGAGAAGATGTATGCCACGATGGGGACGATGGTCAACAGGTATAGTATTGCCTTAAGCGTACCATCTGCCTGCTGCTGCAGCTGTGCGTTATAGCCCGTGAATGTGAGTATGCTGCCCGCAAAGAATGCGCTTATAGCCTGGCTGACCTTGTTGACGAATGTGAAAGTTGAAGAAATAAGTGCGTTGTTAGCATGACCTGTCTTGATTTCCATATAGTTAGCGGAGTCAAGTACCGCTGATCTTGACAATGTATTTGTTATTTGGAAAAGGAACGTATTTGCAATAAATGAGACCATGACCAGTGGGATATTATGTCTTGGTGCGGCATACATAAGAAGAAGTGAGAAGATAATGCAGATGGCTTCGACAACTGCTATACCTATCCTTTTTCCAACTTTCTTGACATAAGGAGCTATTCCAAAGAGCATCACGAATGCAGCGATAAGTCCTACGTATCCAAGGTATGAGATAAGGTCTGTCCTACCATTGAGGTTGTACCTGAAGAAGTAGATCCTCAGGGAGCTTCCTATCTGCGAAGCAAACATGTCTGTTCCATATGCTAGCAGTACAGCAAGCAAGGCCTTGTTCTTGATTATCGCCTCATAGCTCTGTCTGAAGGTCATTTTTGGCTTTGCTTCTGAAGAAATATCCTTATGAGCTGAATAAACATCTAATTCCTTTACTGACATAGCAGAAAGTATAAATACTATAGTTGCAATTACCGCATAAATGCTTATCACTTTTGTCCAGGCTGCCGGATTGTCCTTGCCTCCGAAATGCTCCAGCATAGGAAGGGCCCACGACTGTATTACCATGGCTGCTATCGCACCTGTGGCCTGGAAGATTGCCTGGATCCTGGTTCTTCTAGCAATGTTGTTTGAAAGTATTATCGGCAATGCAAGCTGTGGAATCTGAACCACTGTCCACGTTAAAGAATATAAAATATAGCTAGCATATGCGTATACTATCTTACCACCTAGTGATAGGTTTGGAGTTGTGAAAAGCAACAGGAAGGATATTCCAAGGAATGGAGCCCCGAATATTATGAAAGGTCTGTACTTACCCATTCTCTTTGTGTTTGTCTTATCTACGATCATTCCCATCAAAGGATCAGTTATGGCATCAACAAGCCTTGCTACCATGAAAATTGTTCCAGCCATAAGTGCTGATACACCCAGGATGTTCGTATAGTAGTACATGATGTAGAGGGTTACTGTCATAAATATCAAATTGTTTGCAAAATTACCCATACTGAAGAGCCAAATGTTCTTTTCCGATGCTTCGCCTTTATTCAATAGATTTGTTTTCACTTTATTACTCCCCTTTTATATCAATTCTGATTCGCATGTGTATTGTCTTCTGCCCATTAGATCTATTTTGTTTCCTGTCATGGTGATTTCTTTCCTGAACTGGATGTTGTCTGAACTTGTACCGATCATTATATCAAGAGCACCTGGTTCCACTACGAATTCCATGTCCTCATTGTAGAAACCTAGCAGTCTGGAATCTAGATGAAACACTACCCGCCTCTTTTCAGAGGGTCTCAGCTCCACTTTTCTGAAGCCAGTCAGCTGCATCACAGGTCTTGTGACCCATGCATCCTTGTACCTGTAATAAAGTTGTATTACCTCTTTGCCGGTAGTGTTTCCAACATTGGATATATCTATGCTAATATCGATGGAATCGTCAGTAACCAGCTCTTCTGATGATACATTGAAACTTTCGAGCAGGAAATCCGTGTAACTGAGCCCGTGTCCGAAATATAGCAGCGGAGTATCGGGTGAGTCTACGTATCCGCATCCCATTATCAAGTTTCCTTTATCACTGCCGAATCCGCTTCCTGATCTGTGGTTGTAAACTGCAGGTATGTGTCCTGCACTTCTCGGGATGCTTACTGGCAGTTTTCCCGATGGGTTAATTTCCCCAAACAGAGCCTTCCCGATAGATTCAGCTCCCCTTGCCCCCGGTAACCAAGCCTGTATGATCGAACTCACATTTTTGAGAGCCCATTCAGTTGCGAATATCCCTGGTCCGTAGAGCACGAGTACCACTGGCTTTCCCGTTGCGACTACAGCTTCGAGAAGTTCCTGTTGGACACCAGGAAGGTCGAGGCTCGACCTGTCTTTACCTTCTCCTCCTGTGGTGTCGAACCAACCACAGTTGCCACCAAGGGTAAGTATTACAACATCTGATGCTTCAGCTATCTCGACAGCATCTTTGAAACCCTCATACGAGTCATCAATTACCCTGCAGCCTTGAGCATAACTCACTTCACCATAGCCTTCCAGACACTCTGCAAGTGTCTTCTGTTTATATTGACCTCTGTAAATCTGATCCATGTCTTTTAGAAGCATACGGTCTTTTTCATCGAATACAGATGTTGTGAATGGCGTCTTCCTCTTTTCACCCTTACCTTTTTCTATCTTTGCTGCTTCATCAGCCATGCCATTAAAGCTTAATTCCTTCTTGTTCTCTTTATCATTGGCAGCAAGAATCATCTCAACATAAGCCGGGTAGGTATAACCAGATATTGGTTCTCTCAAACTTCCTGCATGAGGACCGATTACCGCCATCCTCAGCCCTTTTTTTAAAGGAAGGAAATTTTCATCATTCTTTATCAGTATCAGAGACTCATCAGTTACTTCCTGAACCAAATCCCACTTGGCATCATTTGACATAGAATCGTTTACTTTTGATTCATCGATATATGGATTTTCAAAGAGTCCATATTCAAACTTTGTCTTCAGGATTCGTCTGACTGCTTCATCAAGCCTGTCAACAGATAAAAGCCCTTTCTCGATGTAATCCGGAAGATGCCTGTATGCATTTCCTATCGGCATTTCCGTATCGCACCCAGACCTGAATGCCAGGAACCCCGCTTCATCATATGTCTTGCCAATCTTGTGGTATTCAAATATCTTCATTATTGCAGCACCGTCTGATACAAGCGCTCCTTCAAAACCCATGGTGCCTCTAAGCAGGTCCGTTGCGATTTTCTTATTTGCAGCCACAGGCAGTCCGTCAATATCCGAATATGACGCCATTACCGATCCAAGGTCCGCTTCCTTTATTGCTGCTTCAAATGGAGTACCGAAGACCTCATACAGTTCCCTGTCACATAGCCTGGTAGCAGTCATATTGACCCCACCCTGGGTTTCAGCATACCCCAGAAAATGCTTCGCTGTTGCTACAACGCCTTCAACTTTATTACCCTGCATTCCCTTTACATATCTAATTCCCATCTGCGTTACTACATAGGGGTCTTCTCCAAATGTCTCGTACGTCCTCCCCCATCTAGGGTCCCTGGTCACATCTATTACGGGACTCAGTGCCTGTCTGATTCCTATAGCTTTTGTCTCTTCTGATATTACTTCCGCCATCTTCTCGGTCAAATCCGGCCTGAAGGCAGAACCTAGATTTATCATGGAAGGAAAAAGTGTTCCACCGGAACCTGGGTATCCACACAGGTTCTCTCCCTGCAATATTACAGGAATCCCATGTTTCGTCTCTTCAACAAAATACTTTTGAATCTGATTGCTCAGCTTTGCAATAGAGTTGGCTGAGATCAATCCAAGCGTATTGTATTGTGTTATCCTCCCCAAACCATCTGAATATTTTGCCCTTACCTCGTCATATTTTACTTTTCCGTCCTCTACAAAGTTCATTGGCAAGTCACTGCAAAGTTGTGCCGCCTTTTCATTGACACTCATCCTGCTTATCAGGTCATCTACTCTAATGGCAATAGGTTGGGTGCTGTCTTTGTATAAAGGTATATCATTACACATATTACTTACTCCCCTTCGAGCTTACTTTAACGTTAAAGTAAGCAAAGACTTACAATTATAAAGACTTTCCCATACTTCGACCCGTTTCGGATCACCTCAATATATGGTTGACTTTGATTATCTTTCTCTGCGGTACATTACTATCTTGAATACCATTGATTAAGTCCAGCAGTAGATCAGCACATTCTGCACCAGCTCCAATATGGTCCAGAATGCAGTACGATACCCTGCCTTTAGCATTTCCGTAAGTAGCTGGCTCTGCAAGGGAAGCGAATTTTACTTTTCTCCCAGCTGTATTATATATTTCCTCAATCCTGTCCATGATTGGTCCCCAGCTGGATATCACAAGCTCTGTTGAATGATCTTCGTGTAGCTTTCTTCTCAAAATATCCTTCAAAGAGCAATCAATACTATTGGATATGCTTGTCTGATAGTTCTCTACATCACCGTCAAACATTACAAGGTCAGCATTATCTATCGGAAATCTTGCCACCTCGAAAGAGATACCTTCATACTCCATAATTGCAGCTCGCACTCCAGCTTCCCTTAGTTGTTCCTGTGCATTCTCAGCCTCTGGCCTGATATATGTCACCTTATCAAATCGTTCTTCAAGTAATTCCTTGACCAAACTGTATGATCCACCTTGATAGTCGAAGTCTATCGCAGATAGACCCTCATCAGAAAAGCAGTCAAATATTACTAGTGGAATCCTGAATTTTTTCAAGATATCTATTTCCTCGGCAGTAGGACCCACGTTGTCTCTGCCAATGAATACCAGACCGTCAAGGAAATTTTTAAGATAGCTTTCCAGATAATCGGCATAAACACCATTTCCCCTGTAAGGAGAGCACAAAAGTACATTGTAGCCGTCTTGGAAAAGTCTGCTTCTTATACCCTGCACTGTCCTTGCAAATCGTTCTAGAGCAAGTGTCTTGCCAAGCACTACTCCTATATTTCCGCTTCTGTTGTTCTTAAGTATCCTGGCTGCATTGTTCGGGACATAGTTCAGTTTTGCTGCCGCATCCATAACCCTGCCCCTCGTTTCTTCTGAGATGCTCTGCTTTTTGTTGTCATTAAGAACATATGAGACGGTGGATGCAGTTACTCCAGCCAGCATAGCGACATCTTTTAATGTTGTATTTCGCATATTCATCAATCTCCAATTACTTTATCGTTAAAGTAATTATATTGCCATACTGCTTTTGTGTAAATATTTACATTATTCGAACTAAAGTAAATCTCCTGGGGGTGCTATATTCCCTGCTTTCTGTAGAAGTCAGCCATCTCATCAAGCGTAACAATATTGACCTTATCAGCTTTTCCATATGAACCGAACTGAACAATGAGAGTCCCCACTGCTTCCTTAACCCCATTTTCAACGCATGTCATGATTGCTGCTACATCATCGTTCTCATATGTTCCCATTGTTACAGCATCCATGATTGGTGTCAGGAACGCCCTTGGATCGAACTGATTCCTTTTTTCATCCAGAAGTTTCCAAATTTCTCCAATGACTCTTCTGTTTTTCTTATCAGGGTATGATTCAAAGAATTCTCTGAGGTTTCGAGTTACTGCAAGCCGTATGTCAGTATCAACGTTGATTTTGTTGATTCCACCTCTTATTGCGGCCTGAAGTTCCTTTATCGCGATTCCGTATGTTCCTGATAGGTCACCTCCAAGCTTGTTAATGCCATCAACCATGTATTGAGGAACGGTTGATGAACCGTGGGATACCAGCGCGCCGAATATTCCTGAATGATCAAGGCACTCTCTTATGGCAATGGCTATCTCCCTTCTCAACTTGACATCCTTGCCTTTTGAAGCTCCGTGCTTTGTTCCGTAAGATATTGCCAGTGCATCAACACCGGTCTTCTTGAAAAACTCCACAGCATCCAATGGATTAGTATATGTGCTGTCTGCTGCGAAGACATGGTCTTCAACTCCTGCAAGCACACCGAGTTCACCTTCAACAGATACTCCTCTTGAATGGGCATACCGGACAACTTCTCGAGTTAGTTCAATGTTCTCATGAAATGGCAAGGAGGAGCCATCAATCATTACCGATGTGTATCCCCCGTCAATTGCAGCAACACATGAATCGTAATCTCGTCCATGGTCAAGATGCAATGCTACTGGTATCATAGAGTTCGCACTGAATTTTTTTACTGCGTCTGCAATGTTTTTTGCACCTGCTTTTTTATCTTCAAGGGTAGCGTTAAGGAAATCCTTTTTCCCTCCCATGAAACCATTGGCCAGGTCTGCTCCCTGCAGAATTACTGGTGATCTAAACATCTCATGGACCTCGATAGCTGCCTTAGCCTGGGCTACTGCATTTACATTAAATGCACCTTGCCCGTAACCACCCTTAATTGCTGCCTCAAGTATCGGCCTTAACGGCACTAATGGCATATTGCATCTCTCCTTTGTTTGATATGAAACTTGATGTAACCGGTTAATGCCATATTAGCAGAATATAAATAGGATTTCTTAGTTTTTTACGCAAACGTTATCGTGATGCTATGGTCGATTATCCTCACCCCACTGGATCAATATCCTTGATGAGTACGAGTAATTCAGAGCATCGGAGATTTAGTAGTCTGTTATTTGGCTCAATCAAAATCTAAGGAGGCTTTTAAACCTCCCTAACTTTCCATTTATTGTTGCAATATTTTATAATTGGCAGTCTCTAAATAAGTGATATCGGATAATAGTTGTTTGAACCTCTC
>DIWI01000104.1 GCA_002428415.1 Clostridiaceae bacterium UBA6110 | reverse complement strand
TGAGCGTCGAGCTGTCTACTCGACTATATGTGGATTGCATATTTTGCTCGTATCTTGAGAAAGGTTCACTGATAACTGAAAATGAAGGCGCTTTCGCCATATATGACAATTTTCCCGTGACAAAAGGACATGCTCTTATTATTCCCAAAAGGCATTTTTCGGGTTACTTCGATGCAACAAGCGATGAAGTCATTTCACTTGACCAAATGATCAGGGAGGTCAAGAAAATAATTGACGAAGAGTATCATCCTGACGGCTACAACATTGGAATAAATGTTGGAAAAGCTGCAGGACAGACAATATTCCATCTTCACATACATCTGATACCGAGGTATGAAGGGGATGTTGACAACCCAAGAGGCGGCATCAGGAAACTCATGAAACCCCTTGTAGAATATGATGGATAAGACAGGCAGCATACTTCGAGTGAGTAATAGGACTCAGTGGAAATTGACAGGGTGTTTCCGGTTATCAATGATGGCTTAGTCAGTATTTGACCGTCAATTTTTAGTTCGAATCAATTTTATTCAATAAACCTGATATGGACGCTCATTCACAAAGCGTCCATATCAGGTTTATTTTCCTTGTCTGTCGTTGTGTTTCATGGGTTATTTTTAAGTTCTCCTGATTGGTTAAAATTTATTTTAATCAAAATAGGGATAAAAGCAAAAATAATTATCGCAATATTTGGAATAATTCAAGTTTTCCTTGAAACATATATAGCAAATCATTTATTGATAGTATATAATCAAAGGTACTATAGAATTGAATCGTATTGAGATGTAAAATATTCAATCAGCCATATATTATGGAGGTGTGAAATGAATGTATTGCTTATCCACAATAGTGAACTGACATTTGATGCTGTCGAAAGGCTATTTTCAGAGAACGGTATAGATGCCAGCATTGTTTCGGCAAAAATGTGCGACCTTGCCATAGAAACGGCGAAGTGCGCAGCATTCGACCTTCTCATCTGTCCAGTGGACGATTACCCACAGGATGTGGCAATTGACTTTTTGAGAAGGCTTGATGAAGCAGGAAGCAGGGCATACCGACTGGCGGTAGTTCGAAAGGATATGCTTAAAGCAATGGGATCAGGTTTCCTGAATCTGATTGATGACTTTTTGTCCAGTCCGGCGGATACTGAGGAACTGATTTTCAGAATTGCCAAGGCTGCCAGAGGAACACAGAGATAGAAAGAATAATGATTAAAATCGATTGTCGGTAGGTGACGTATGAAGGTTTTATTGATTAGGAATAATGAAATATCAATCGAGTTCATCGAGGAGCACCTGGCCAGGAACGGAGCAGATGGCGAGGTGATTGTTGCCATGCCCGAAGACCTGGCTATTAAAATCGCCGGCAGCATAGATTTCGACCTAGTGGTCTGTGGTGTTGAAGGATATCTGAAGGATGTTGTAGAAGACTTTCTATTCAGGGTCAAGCAGATCTGCAAAGGAAGCTATAGTATTGCTGTGCTCAGGCGCGAGACACTTAAGGAAATGGGACCGGTATTTTTCAGCAATATCGATGACTTCATCACTAGTCCGGTTGACAGTGATGAGTTTGCGTTAAGGCTGATGAAGGCAATATCCTGCGCCAAAAATCGGCATTCAACTGAAACAGGAACAGTAACATCTGATATCGGACGGATTCATGATGTATCATCACCGTCATCAAAGCTTTTTGATGACTACCTTCCGGATGTATCCATCAGGGAGGTAGTTGATGAAGAGGATGTGAGCATTTCTGAGTCTGAAGATCCCTGCAGGCAAGAAACCACAGATGGCGAGACTGCAGAAGAGAACACAAGCAAATTCACATACGACGAGCTGTCATACGATGAGCTTCTTAGACGAAGGGAACTGATGCTTGAACGAGAAGCAGAGTCAAAGATAATTGAAGAGGATCTCATTAAGAATACCAGTACGGAAGAGCCTGAAGCTATGGTTGAAGAAGCTTTAGAACAGGAATCAATACATGATGAGCTGTCATACGACGAGCTTCTGAGGCAGAGGGAACTGATGCTTGAAAGAGAAGCAGAGGTAAGGTTTGAAGACGAAGAGATGGAGCCGGTTCCGATATTTGAGCTTATGAAGACTGAAACGGATTCGCTTGAAATGCAGGAACTGCAAATCCAAAGTGTGGAAGCTTCAATTCCGGATTCAGATTTTGTATCACCTGATAATTTCCAAGAGCTGCCAGTTATTCGTGAAGTGAAAATTGAAGATCCAATAGCTGAACCAGCAAAGGAATCCAAACCTGAGATAAGGTCTGTCAAGGAAGAAAAGCTGCAGGAAGAAATTGATCTTCTGAAGCACCTCAGGAAGGATTATGGAGCAAAGACATCGAAAGTAGAGAAGATCGGCCTCAAGAAAGAGAAGAAACAGAAAAAGGCAGAAGCTGAAAAGGAAAAGGCCGCTTCAAAGAGCGGTAGAGGGATATTCACACTTATCGCAAGAGTAATGGCGTTCTTGCTTGTGCTTCTTGCGGGTACTACAGCTTATTTCTATGCTGCATCCAATATCGGTGATGGAGTGCCTGCAATAGCCGGGTACAAGCTTACAGCCGTAAGGACGATAGCAATGGAGCCTACACTGAGACTCGGAGACCTGGTAATTTCTGTAGATGCATCAGTTGAGGATATCAACGAGAATGACATTATAACCTTCAAAGCCGCAGATTCTCAGAAAAACATCGAATGCCACAGGGTAGTAAGGGTAGAAGTCTCACCTGAAGGTAAGATTACGCTCATCACCCAGGGTGACGGTATGGCTGCTGAGGATGAGGTGCCTGTTGAAGAGGATATGATCGTGGGTAAGGTAACAAGATATATTCCATTTGTCGGTTTCATCGTAAATGTAGATACTTTAAGATTCGCACTAGCATCAGTAAAGTAGGGATAGAACAATTTATCAGACCTTATGCGAAAAGCGACTTGCAGACAAAAAAAGCTTCAGACAAAAAAACTTCTTGAAAATTCACATGCCATTATCTATAATGGGTAAATGAAAGTTAAGTTTGTGGTTGAAAGTCCAAGCCAGTCGCAGGCAAAAGGATCCACGTAAGTCAGGCTAATGGCCCGACAATCATGGTGCGGTTTAGATGTTAGTCCTGCCAGAAATGAGAGGGTTAGTAGTGAGAGGTTGAGTCCGGGTAGCAAAAGCTCCAGCAGGCGAGTGTGGGGTCAAAGACCAGGTCAATTAACTTTCAAAAAGCAGTATCGCAAGATACTGCTTTCTTAATTCATTAATATGTTAATGAATTAACGTGTAAACGTTACAATTGCGCTATTTTAAAATGAATATTATTATCATTTGTAATATTTCGCGATTACAAGAGATTTTCAAGAAAAAGCGGTGTTTGTCGAAAACTTTATTTTACCTGAAAACTGTTACTATTTTTAGTACAGAGCAGAAAATACGCATAATTAAACGTTAATCTGTTATAAAATCTGTATAGAACTGTTTTTGTGAGCAGGTTAAATAATCAAATAATTTGATTTGTCAAGAGTATGTTGAGAGTTTTGCCGTTGTCGGAATATTTCAAGAGCGTGAAAAAAGCTTAACAATGGCTTGAAGTTATTGTATACTTTCTTTGTAAGCAAAAGACACTTGGTGAATGAGCCCGGGAATGGGTATAGGAGGAATTCAATTGTTCAAAGAATGGGAAGGTTTTGTTGCAGGAGATTGGCAGAACGAAATCAATGTCAGAGATTTCATACAGAAGAACTACACAGTTTATGAGGGTGACGACAAGTTCCTCGCAGGACCGACTGAAAACACAAAGAAGGTCTGGGAAATATCCTCTAAGCTCATAGTCAAGGAAATAAAGGAAGGAATACTTGGAGTAGATACAGACAAGGTTTCCGGAATAAACAATTTTGAAGCAGGCTACATTGATAAGGACCATGAAAGTATAGTTGGACTTCAGACCGATGCACCGCTGAAGAGGATGATGAACCCTTACGGTGGATACAGGATGGTTGAACAGTCCCTTGAAGCATACGGCTACGAGGTAAACCCGGAGATAGCGAAGTACTTCCCTGCATTCAGGAAGACTCACAACCAGGGCGTATTCCATGCATACAGTGATGAGACAAAGGCAGCGAGATCCTCAGGACTTCTGACCGGACTCCCTGATGCATACGGAAGGGGAAGAATAATAGGCGACTACAGAAGGATAGCTCTCTATGGTATAGACAAGCTGATCGCTGAGAAGAAGAAAGACCTGAAGAATGCCAAAGGCGCAATGCTCGATGACCTCATAAGGCAGAGAGAAGAGCTGAACGAGCAGATCATAGCACTTGGGGATATCAAGGCTATGGCAGCTAAGTACGGCTGTGACATATCAGTTCCTGCGAAGAATGCCAAGGAAGCTGTGCAGTGGCTCTATTTCGGATATCTTGCAGCTGTCAAGGAAAACAACGGCGCTGCAATGTCTCTTGGAAGAACAAGCACATTCCTTGATGTTTACCTGGAGAAGGACCTTAAGGATGGCGTGATAACTGAAGCCGAGGCTCAGGAGTACATAGACCAGTTCGTAATAAAGCTCAGACTTGTAAGGCATCTGAGGACACCTGAGTACAACGACCTGTTTGCCGGTGACCCTACATGGGTAACTGAGTCAATCGGAGGAGTAGGAATAGACGGAAGGCCTCTTGTTACAAAGTCTTCATTCAGGTTCCTACACACACTCATCAACCTGGGAACTTCACCTGAGCCAAACATGACAGTACTCTGGTCGCAGGACCTTCCTGAAAACTTCAAGAAGTACTGTGCAGACATGTCGATAAAGACTGATTCCATTCAGTATGAGAATGATGACATAATGAGACCGTCATACGGTGACGACTATGCGATAGCATGCTGCGTATCTGCGATGACAGTTGGAAAGCAGATGCAGTTCTTCGGTGCAAGGTGCAACCTTGCGAAGTCCCTTCTATATGCTATAAACGGCGGAGTGGATGAAAAGACAGGAAAGACTGTAATCAAGGGACTTGAGCCAATTAAGGGCGATGAGCTCAATTATGAAACTGTCTCTGAAAAGTTCAACACAGTCCTTGAATATGTTGCAGACCTTTACGTAAACACAATGAACATAATACACTACATGCACGACAAGTATGCATATGAGGCAGGACAGCTTGCCCTTCATGACACTGACGTACAGAGGCTGATGGCATTCGGAGTGGCAGGATTGTCTGTTGCAGCGGATTCACTGTCTGCTATCAAATACGCCAAGGTAAAGGCAATAAGGAACGAAGGCGGCCTCGCTACTGACTTTGAAATCGAAGGATCATTCCCTAAGTTCGGAAATGACGACGACAGGGTTGATGATATTGCAGTAGCTCTTACTGAGAAGTTCTCAGGCGAGCTCAAGAAGCACCCTACCTACAGGAATGCAAAGCATACTCTCTCAGTCCTGACGATCACCTCAAATGTGGTTTACGGAAAGAAGACAGGCTCGACACCTGATGGAAGAAAGGCTGGAGAAGCACTTGCACCAGGAGCTAACCCAATGCATGGCAGGGACCTTGAGGGTGCGCTTGCATCACTCAACTCAGTTGCAAAAATTCCTTATGTAGGCAACTGCGAGGATGGAGTATCGAATACATTCTCAATAGTTCCAGATGCGCTTGGAAAGACAGAGCTTGAAAGAGTCAACAATCTTGCCTCAGTGCTGGATGGATATTTCGCTCAGAAGGCTCATCATCTGAATGTAAATGTCCTGAACAGGGCGAAGCTTGAGGACGCTATGGAGCATCCTGAAAAGTATCCTACACTTACAATCAGGGTATCAGGCTATGCCGTAAACTTTAACAGGCTTTCAAGAGAGCAGCAGATGGAAGTAATTTCAAGGACATTCCACGAAAAGATGTAGATAGAAACATTGCAAAGGGCTCCTTTATGGGGTCCTTCCCCCTTTCTATGAGTATTATTTTGTTGTATGATGTACAGATAATGATTTGTTTGAGGTGAGGCATATGAAGGGCAGGATACATTCAATGGAAAGCATGGGTCTTGTGGACGGACCGGGAATAAGGGTCGTAGTGTTCCTTCAGGGCTGCAAGCTGAGATGTCTGTACTGCCATAACCCGGATACATGGCTTATGGGAGGCGGAGAACTCATTGAGGCTGCCGACCTGGTGAAGAAGATAAAGAGATTTAAACCTTATTTCGAGAAATCAGGTGGAGGCGTCACATTTTCAGGTGGTGAGCCACTGATGCAGCCGGAATTTCTTTTGGAATGTCTGAAGCTTTGCAGGCAGGAGGGCATCCATACTGTGATAGACACTGCAGGCTACGGTTTCGGAGAATACACAGAGATACTTGAATATACGGATATGGTCCTGTTTGACATGAAGCACATCGACCCTGAAAACTATATGCTTCTTACAGGGAGAACAGGAAGTACGTCGCTCAGGTTCCTTGAAGCGGTCCAGAAGGCCGGGGTAAAGATGTGGATAAGGCATGTTGTAGTGCCGGGAATAACAGACGGAGAGGAACATATAAGGCGTCTGGCTGATAAGCTTAAGCCGATCAGGGGCGTGATAAAGGTTGAGCTTCTGCCGTACCACACACTTGGCCAGAACAAGTATGAGGAGATGCACATCAAGTACAAGCTTGACGGAGTCGAACCTATGGACAAGGAAAGGTGCAACTATCTTACCGAGATCCTTTTTGAGGAGCTGGGTGAGGATTACTATCTGGAATCCAACAAATGATCCTTTAGATCGACTGAAAAGTGAGTAATCAGGTTATAAAGCAAATGCCCCGGCATACGCCGGGGCATTACATTTTCTATGCCTCTTCCTCGAACTGGTCCTTGCCTACTCCGCAAAGCGGGCAAACCCAATCTGCTGGTAGATCGTCGAAGCTTGTTCCTGGAGCAACTCCGTTTTCCTCGTCACCTACTGCAGGATCATATACATATCNNTGTTGATATTGATTGAAGAATCAACAACTCATATAGATTATAGAGTACTTAAAGACGTATTTTCAATAGCTTGGATGTTGTTTAACACTTTATTCTTATTTGAATGTTATTTGCAGGTAATCTATAATAGACAACGCGGGGTGATTTCATTGATTGATACGATATTCGGAAAGCATGGAGACGAGAAGCGGACCTTCTACAAGGGTCTTATGACAATTGCCATTCCAGTGGTAATACAGAATCTCCTGAGCTCTTCACTCAATATGGTCGACAACCTTATGATAGGAAGGCTTGGAGAAAATTCCATAGCTGCTGTCGGACTTGCTAACCAGGTTTTTTTCATATACAGTCTAATAATATTTGGACTTTCAAGTGGAGCCTCGATATTTTATGCGCAGTACCACGGAAGCAGGGATTATTCAAGCCTTCGAAGATTTCTTGGAATGGCAAGTGCTATTGCATTGACTGCAGCAATGGTCTTTACTGCGGCTGCTGTCATTTTCCCAGGTGCGCTTCTTAGAATTTTCACGACTGAACCAGATGTCATTGCAGACGGTACGGCATACCTGAGGATAGTAGGTCTTAGCTATGCTCTCAACAGCCTGTCGTTCTCGCTTGTCTTTGCGCTTAGGGCTACAAACCAGGCAATGGTGCCTATGGCGGCAAGCTCGGTGGCTCTGGCTACCAATACAGTCCTTAATTACATACTGATCAACGGATATTTGGGATTTCCCGCACTCGGAGTATCAGGAGCAGCTATTGCAACAGTAATTGCCAGGGTGATTGAATTCAGCATCCTGATACGGGCGGTTTATGGCAGGGACAATGTCCTTAAGGCGAAGATTTCTGAGCTCCTATCGTTCACAAAGGAAGACATTTCCAAGTTCTTCAAGGTTGCATCACCTGTAATCATAAACGAATCGATGTGGGCTGCAGGAATTGTAATGTATAATTTTTCATACTCCAAGATAGGTGTTGATGCGTTCGCATCTGTCCAGATAACAAATGTTGTCAGTCAGCTCTTCTACGTATTCGCATTCGGAGTCTGTAATGCTGCATCAATAATGATCGGCAACAGGATAGGAGAGGGAAGATACGATCTGGTCAGGGATTACTCGAGACGGATAATGAGGCTTACACTTTTCCTGGGGCTATCCACATCAGGGCTCATGCTTCTGCTGAAGGGACCCATACTGTCACTTTACAGCGTTGCTCCTGAAACACTGGCAAATACAGGTGTCCTGCTTACTATTGTTGCGGCTATTATTCCTGTGAGGATATTCAATGTGTTGTTTGTGGTAGGGTTCTTCAGGGGCGGAGGGGACACCAGGTTTGCCATGGGAGCTGAGCTTATAAGCCTCTGGATCGTCGGAGTTCCTGCAGTAGCGGCTGCAGCACTTGTTTTCAGGCTGCCTGTAACCGTGGCATACTCACTGTCGATAGCAGAGGACCTGGTTAAGTTTGCGCTATGCTACCCGAGATACCGTTCAGGAAACTGGTTCAGGCGGGTAATATGACAATTTTCAGGACGCATAGTGCACTGAAATTGAATATGAGAGATGAAAAGGGACCGGCCATATTATGAGCCGGTCCTTCCGATATCCAGTCTTCCTGTTTGTCTTCCAAGGCAGCCTGCAAAAACGTCTAGCATGTACAGGCATGATTTTGCTGTCCTGCCGTCCTTGTCAAGCTTTGGATTGTATTCAACGAAGTCAATGCTTCTTACGAGCCCTGTATCCATTATGGCTTCGACAAGCTGAGCACTTTCTTCAAGCTTTAATCCGTTTCTGACGGGTGTGCCCGTTCCTGGAACCAGGCTTTTATCAAGTGAGTCAATGTCGTATGAAATATGTATGTCGGATATCCTGCTTTCTGAAAGTCTCCTGAGGAGGTCTTCAATGACTGACTGCATCCCGCTTGAATGTATGTCGCCAATCCTGTATACAGTCATCCTGGTGTCGCCTATGAGTTTCTCCTCGCCCCTGTCGAGGCTCCTTGCTCCTACCACGTAGACATTTTTATCAAGGACCTTCTTTTCTTTTCCATGAACTGACAGCAGCACTGTGGGACCTACGCCCATTGCAGCTGCCAGAGGCATTCCATGAACGTTTCCTGATGGCGAAGTCTGGTCTGTGTTGATGTCGGTATGTGCATCTATCCAAATGACAGCATGGCGGTTGCCTAAAGCTCCTGCTACGCCCGCAAGCGACCCCAGTGCCAGAGAGTGGTCTCCTCCTATTACAAGGGGAAGCCTTCCTCTTTTCAGGGAATCCTCCACTTCCGTTGCCAGGTTTTCCGCTGTGGTCAATATCTCATCAAGATACTTCATCTTGCTGCTTCTAACATATTTCATATCAGGTGACGCAAAAGGAACGAAGATATTTCCTTTATCTCTCACGCTGCTTCCTTTGTGTTCAAGAAGCTCCTTGAGCCCGAGCTCGCGAAGCTTGTCCGGTCCCAGTTCGACTCCTTCCCTGTCGCACCCGTAGAACATGGGTACGCCGATAAGGTCTATGTCCATTCAATTATCACCTCCACGATTAGTCAATTTATTATATGACAACATACCATGGTTTTCCATATGTTGGAGGCCTTTTATAAAAATTTTGTGCATAAATGCATAAAGATGCTAAAATAGTAATATATATATAACTTCAAACTGTGAAAACGAACAGCTGCAATAAACATAAAAGTCTCCATGCATTTTCCATGCATGGAGACTTTGTTTAGAAGGTTGTGTCATTTCTACTTTGTGATCTTGTTGAGGAATATTGGTTCTGTTTCCCTTATTTCAAGACTATAGCTGAAGTTGCCAAGGGCCTTTAGAAGTTCTCTGTTGAATGTTTCCCTGAGAGAAGGGAATATGTCTGATGAGAGTCCCGCAGCTTCAAAATTCTCCCTGTGGACATCCTTTGAACCTGACCATACAAGAGTGTCAGCTGTTACAGATTCAATCTGGTTTACCTTGTCGCAAGGCATTCCATCGAGCACCACAGAATCAAGTGCCGCATATGCTTCTTCAAGTCCGGTTATGGTGTTTTTCGACTTGATCTGATATCCGAGTGTATATGCGCAATCCCTATAAACTTCCTTGACTACGCTGAGATACTTGGGGTTAGCATCAAGTGCACCCTTGATCATGTATGCTATCCTTTTTTCACTGCTAGTAACTGCATTTTCAAGCCAGGCGTGCCCCTTCATGTGGTCGCTGTCCTGTGAGAAAGCATCGTCTGCCGTGGTTCTTCCGAATTTATCCAGTGCTTCACCAATGAGTGTTGTTCCGAGGCCGTCCTTTTTCATGTCGAGGGCTTCAGCGATCATTTTCTCCAGGTTTTCCTGTATCCTGATTCTTCCGAGCTGAACGGTCTGTACCGGTGTGAAATTATTCTCCATGTGAACCTCCGTGTTTGAATTGTACATTGTAATTATAACCGATTTGTTAACACTGTCAACAAAGTAAGAAGTGTAACATATGTTACCTACTTAGCGTGTCCGTTTCTGCTATCATTTTAATGTAAAAGAATCCATAGGAGGGGAATATATGAGCATGTTTTGTTATCAGTGTCAGGAGACAGCTAAGGGTACGGGCTGCGATGTTCGCGGAGTCTGCGGAAAGAATGAGGTTGTGGCAAATCTTCAGGACCTTCTGATTTATGCTGCAAAGGGAATTTCTGAAGTTGTGGTCAAGGGTGGAGTAGATATAAGCGGAATCGGTGAGGTGAATCACCAGATGCTTAACAGTCTTTTCATGACGATTACTAACGCCAATTTCGATGAGGATGCCATAGAGCAGCAGATCAGGAAGATGATCGGTTTAAGAAATGAACTGAGGGCATCCGTAACTGCAGAAGGTATGCATGATGCAGCAACATTTGAAGCGGACACAAGAGAGGCTATGCTTGAGAAGGCAGCAAAGGTTGGCGTCCTTGCTACTGAGAATGAAGACGTCAGGTCGTTGCGTGAAATGATAATATACGGACTTAAGGGTATGGCGGCTTATACTGAGCATGCGTACAACCTCGGAAAGCAGAACAGCGAAATCTATTCGTTCACATATGAGGCACTGGCTGCAACGCTTGATGATTCGCTTGATGCGAACGCACTTGTTGCGCTGACATTAAGGACCGGAGAGCATGGAGTAAAGGCTATGGCCCTGCTCGATGAAGCAAACACCTCGAAATACGGACATCCGGAGATCACATCAGTAAACATAGGAGTCAGGAGCAATCCTGGAATCCTCATATCCGGACATGACCTGACTGACCTTGAGCAGCTGCTCGAGCAGACAAAGGGTACCGGAGTGGATGTATACACTCACAGTGAAATGCTGCCGGCCCACTATTATCCTGCATTCAAGAAATATGACAATTTTGTGGGAAACTATGGAAATGCATGGTGGAAGCAGGTTACGGAATTTGACTCATTCAACGGAGCGATACTGTTCACGACGAACTGCATAGTTCCACCAAAGAGCGAAGAGGTCAGAGGAAGAATATTCACTACAGGATCAGCAGGGTATCCGGGATGCAACCACATAATAGCCGGTGCAGACGGAAAGAAGGACTTCTCAGCTGTAATAAGCCTTGCAAAGACACTTCCTTCACCTAAGGAAATTGAGACAGGAAGCATAGTCGGAGGATTCGCACACAATCAGGTGGTCGCTCTTGCTGATAAGGTTGTTGATGCAGTGAAGTCCGGAGCGATAAAGAAATTCTTCGTCATGGCAGGCTGCGATGGCAGAATGAAGTCGAGAGACTACTATACAGAGTTTGCAAAGAGCCTTCCTGAGGATACGGTAATCCTCACAGCTGGCTGTGCAAAGTACCGCTACAACAAGCTTCCTCTCGGTGACATCGGTGGAATACCTAGGGTTCTTGATGCAGGACAGTGCAACGATTCCTATTCGCTTGCAATGATCGCTCTGACACTCAAGGATGTATTCGGACTTGACGACATCAACAAGCTTCCGATAGCCTACAACATAGCGTGGTACGAGCAGAAGGCTGTAATAGTTCTTCTCGCGCTTCTCTATCTTGGAGTTAAGAACATACATCTCGGACCGACACTTCCGGGATTCCTCTCACCGAATGTTGCCAAGGTGCTCATTGAGAAATTCGGCATAGCCGTAGTCGGAACTGTTGAAGACGATGTAAAACTGTTCATGCTCAACTAATTCCCATAGCAGGCTGTCCTGAAGGTTTAAGAACCTGAAGGACAGCCTTTTCCATGGCTGAAAAAGGACATGGAAGGTTTATATACCAGTCCTTGCTACAGCTCAACCTGTCAGGTCTGCAGCGTGCTAATCTATTTATGTCATGCTCCCCA
The DNA here is from genome assembly GCA_002428415.1 of Clostridiaceae bacterium UBA6110. Taxonomy (GTDB): domain Bacteria; phylum Bacillota; class Clostridia; order Clostridiales; family Clostridiaceae; genus Youngiibacter. Next base: position 2,973 of record DIWI01000104.1, on the reverse strand, counting down.
TGCAATCTCTTATATAATTTAGTGCAATATTCTCAGGAATGAGTTATAATTTTTCAATGTGAAATAGTAGAAACGAGAGGGAAACAGATGAGACTTCGAAAGAAATGGTGGGCAAGGCCTGAAATGGAACAGGACAGCAAGGCAATATTTGACCCTGAAAGCATGAAGGGCAAGTGGAGTGAAGCATTCGGCAACGACAATCCGATACATGTAGAGCTTGGATGCGGAAAAGGAAGATTCATATCAGAGCTGGCATCTATGGACAAGAACAAGAATTACGTGGCGATAGATCTGAAGGACGAAGTGCTTGTATTCGCACTGAGGAAAATCAATGAGCTGGGTCTCGACAATGTGAGGATAATTCCTATGCTCGTAGAGAACATTGAAACAGTATTCGGCGAGGATGAAGTAGAAAGGATCTATATCAATTTCTGCAATCCATGGCCTAAGGCGTCACATAACAAGAGGAGGCTTACTCATCCCAGATTCCTGACCAAGTACAAGGGATTCCTGAAACCAGGAGGAGAAGTCTGGTTCAAGACTGACGATGACGAGCTGTTCGAGCACAGCCTGGAGTACTTCAGGGAAGAAGGATTCGAGGAGAGATACAGGTCGTTAGACCTTGCCGTAAGCGGCTTTGAAGGAAATATCAAGACAGAATACGAAGAGAAGTTCACTGCATTCGGAGTGAACATCAAATTCGGCATATTCAGGAAGTGAAGCTATGACAATAAATGAGATTCATTCAGGCCTCCTGAAGGAGGTCAGAAGACATTATGACAAGACAGAAATAATACATCTGGATATCCCGCTGGGGGAAGTGGAATTCAAATTCAATCTTGACTATGAAGACAGGTTGAAGATTCTTGAATTCATGGCAGAATACCCGGAAATGTTCAGTGAGGCAAATGCAGACACTGCGAAAGACGTCCTTGAAATGGACAATATCTGCATAAGGTTCGATGAGGAAGGTACTTATTTCGGAAGAAGCTACTATGACTATACCGCCTGCAGCGCTGCGGCCTTCTTCATACTTGAAGGCTACCTGAACAGCTTTCCTGACAGGATAGAACAGATGATGGAAAAATACAGGGAAGGTTATAGCCTGAACTGAAAAAAACGCCGGTGACGGCGTTTTTTTTATATGGTAATTAACTTTTCACTGTTCTTAAGCAATTCTGTAAGAGGAGGACCCCATGATTTGACTTCGATTCCCAGGGCTTCAAGCTCATCTACAACGCCCAGCTCCCTTGCACATGCAATGCAGGCTGAGAACTTTACTCCTGCCTGCATTGCAAGATGTATCTCCTCCTGGATTGCAGGATTTTCAGCAGCCAGCCTTGCGGTCGCTCCCCAAACAATGACAGTGACTTCTTCCCACCACTTGCGAAGCATGCTGTTTTTGGCATACATCATTACCATTAGTTTGGAAGTATCCAAATCTGCATTTGTCCATAAAATATGCAAAGTATTTTTATCATCCATATAAAAGCTCCTTATCAGCGACTCCATTCCAGTTAGAGAAATACCGGCACATTTTGGCATTTACACCTCAACATGACCGGTATTTTTATTTCATGGTTGTTGTTCAAACTAAAGTTTACGATGAACTTGATGATTAGAATATCTTTGCTGCCTCTACAAGGACCTTGTCGTAATCGACCTCGTCACCAACTTCAGCAACGAATTCGATATAGGTGATCTTTTCATCCTTGTCAACTACGAAGGCCGCCCTTGCAAGAAGTGCCAGCTCTTCGATGTAGGTTCCGGTCTTCTCGCCGAATATCCTGTACTTGTGGTCAGAAAGCATGTTGATGTTGTCTCCGGCATTCACCTTGACAAATCTTTCGATTGCGAACGGCAGATCCATCGATACTCCAATGACCTTGTAGCCCTTGAAGTCCTCGAGCCTGTCGTTGAAGGTTAGGAGCTCAAGTGAACAAGGTGCGGTATCAACCGAGGGGAAAGTAAGGATAACCTTGGCTCCCTTGATATCTTCATTCGTTACGTCAGCAAGCTTCGTATCTGTAAGAGTGAAATCAGGGAAGGTATCCCCGACCTTCAGAGTGTCACCGTAAAGGGTAACTTCATTTCCGCCAAATGTGATTTTCATTCGATTCACCTCTCCTGTATTAGTGGTTTATTGCAGATCCTTCAGGTTATCTAACCCTCCGGTCAAGTAAACAATGAACTTCTTCTCCATGAATTCAGGATGCAGGGATTGCTTGGACTTCCGAAGACCGGGTATGCCCAGATCCTGCTCCCTGTTGGTGTACAGAATACCTTCGCCGTACTGGTCCAGCACTGTCTTTATTATGAACGTATATAGCCCGTTTATGGACTGTTCGGCTTTTTCTATGTGATTCAGTATGCAGTCCTCGTTTAGTATCTCCATGATCGTGAAGCCATGACAGTGACCATCAATGAAGACCGATATTCCGAGAATGTTGAATTCCTCAATATTGTCCAGTAACTCAATTATACCATTCAATTCCTCACGCAGGTTTTCACTCTGTGAACTTTCTGAAAACCATTTCCTGGCAAATTCCTTCGCTTCTTCACGCGAGTCCTCCAGCGGCCTGGTTTCAAACTCATAATTCTTAATAAAGTTGTTGTAGTGGTTCTTTTTTCCGTGAAGCTTCTTGCCTGAAAATGTCCTTAGCTTCTCAACAAGGTATACATACTCGTTGTTGTCAATGTCTTCATTAGCTTCAAGCTCCAGACCCATTCCGAGCATGAGCTCGACATCTTCGTTTCGGGCGTCCCTTATCATGAGTGGCATTCCGTTATCTTGAAGATGTGAAACAAGCTTTGCGTAGGACCTTGCTGCGCTTCCGCCATCCTTCACTACCGGCGGTAGAAAAGTAGGATTCTGTTTGCCCTTGACAATGTATAGTGCATCGTCATCTGCATGGAACCGGATATTTTGCATCCTTCTCCACATGTAAAGGTTCGTGAAGCTGTATGTTGAGG
>DIWI01000098.1 GCA_002428415.1 Clostridiaceae bacterium UBA6110 | reverse complement strand
AGGTCAGTTGCACTTCCTCCGCAAAGTACCATGACATCTATAAGACCCACGAAATCCTTCATGTCATCCATCTTATATGCCGGAGACTTTGCCTTTACAGTCGACGGGTCTCTTCTGGTAAAGACTCCAACTACCTCCAGGTCTGAATTCCTTTCCACTGCAAGCTCAAGACCTCTGCCAAGGTTACCATAACCGACTATTCCTATTCTAGTTTTTCCCATTCTTGAGTCCTCCTCATTTGATATGTCTAGTACAGTTTAGCACACACTTGTATTTCCTGTGAACGACAAACCCGAAGCAGATGCAAAATTTTTGCAGCCGCTCCGGGTTTTTAAGTGTCGCTTCCTATCTCAGGAACATTATTCCAACTCCCGCTACTCCAATGATCGCGCCAAGTATCTCCTTGAATGCCACCTTCTCCTTGAAGAAGAGGATGGAGACAGGAAGTATGAGCACAGGCACCACACCCATAAGGGTTGATGCCACACCGGTGCTTGTGTACTTGACTGCCAGAAGTGAGAGTGAGACTCCCACCACGGGACCGAAAAGCGACCCGATCGTTATACCTGTCATGGTCTTCCTGTCCCTTAAGGCTTGCCCGAAGTTCTTCCAGTTGCGGGTGAACGCTATAATCACCGCGAAGCATATTATACCTGTAAGTATCCTTACCTCGGTGGCTACGAAAGGATTGAGGTCCTTCACTCCGAGCTTCGAGAATATCATCCCCAGTCCCTGGCCAAATGCGCCAAGAAATGCGTAGGTAAGTCCTTTAAGAGGATGCCTTATGACAACACGGTTGGTTCCCTTTTCCTTCCCGAGGACAACCAGTGCGATTCCTAAAAGGGTTACCGCCATACCTATCATCTGCATGGCAGTCAAAGTCTCGCCCAGTATAAGATAACCCATGACCGAGGTAAGCGGCGGTGCCATTGACATTATTAGCAGTGATATCCTGGCTCCGATCTCGATGTATGCCTGGAACAGGAACAAGTCCCCAAGCACGAAGCCTATGATTCCTGAAATCATAAGATATCCTATACCGCTTGAAGTCAGACCCGTATTCCTGAAGCCGTCGGTCAGGAAATAGTTGATTACCGTTATTATCAGGAAAGCGACTATAAGCCTCATAAGGTTCAGGACCAGCGTACCTACACGCTTACCCGAATATTCAAAGGATGTTGATGACACCACCCAGCAGAACGCGGTCCCAAGAGCTGCGATTTCACCGATTAACATATTACACTTCCAATCAAATTATATTCCGGAAAGAGCAAGTAGAATTGGGGCAAGAACCACGGTTATGAGTCCTGCTATCCCAATCGAAAGTCCGCTCATTGCGCCCTCTGTTTCTCCCATTTCGACAGCCTTTGCTGTTCCAAGCGCATGGGCAGCAGTTCCTATTGCTACACCTTTGGCGACGGGATCCTTCAGCCTTGCAGCCTTCATGACGAGTGGAACCATTATAGCGCCTAATGTTCCGGTTACGAATATTGAAACAACCGTTATAGGCACTATGCCTCCGAGCTCTTTTGATATTTCAAGGCCAATAGCAGTAGTCACCGATTTAGGTATCATAGAAACGATTATTGCGCGGTCAATGCCAAGCAGCTTGGAAAGCAGCAGAATGCTAGTTATGCTTGCTAGAGTTCCTGCGAATATTCCTGCAAGTATCGCGACATAGTGGCTCTTAAGGAGCTCAAAGTTCCTGTAGAGCGGTACAGAAAGGACAATAACTGATGGTCCAAGCATGAAGCTTAGCATCGCTCCGCCTGCGCTGTAGTTCTCGACAGGCACATTAAAGGCTACTAGCACCGATATGACAATCGCTGTTGAGACCACAAGAGGACTTAGAAGGGGATTCCTGACCCTCTTGAACACGTACACGCCTATCCTGTATGCCAGGAAGGATATGGCAAGTCCGAAAAGGGGGGATTTGGTAAGTGCAAACAGTCTTTCGATCATTTCTTCCTCCTGGTGCCTGCTCTAAGCACTGCCTGTGTGGTGATTCCAGCCACCGTCATGGTTATGAAGGTGGTGATGGTTATGACCAGGATAAGCTTCCATATCGATCCCTGAATCAGACCGAATGATGAAAGAAGACCCACACCGCTGGGGATGAAAAAGAAGGTGAGGTTTTCCAGCAGGAATGTCGTGACCGACTCCACCTGGGTTACCTTCAGGACTTTGAGCAGAAGAAGAGTCAAGAGCAGTACAAATCCGATTATGTTTCCGGGTATGGGCAGTCCGGTCAGTACCTTTATTACTTCACCCATGAAATATATTCCAAGGATCAGGGACATTTCCTTTATTATCTTCATTTATTCCTCCTTTTGCCGCGAGTAGTCCGGCAAGTCCGATACATTACAATATAACAGCTTTTCAGCAGGATTTAAAGAATATATGGAAAAAGGAATGATATGCATATTATGTAAATGTTGTCAGCAGTACGGAAACAAAAATTGCTGCAAAAGATAAGGATCCGGATTTCCGGATCCATTTCAAGCCCTATTCAGTCATTCCTTCTTTTCAGGCGGAACTGTTGTTTCTTTGCGCCTGCCCCTGTAGACCTTAAGTCCTATGAAGAGCGCGACTGCAGCGATCAGTATGTAAGGAAGTGCAAGCACGAGCCAGATCACGAAATTCTGAACTGATGAGGTGAAGAAGTACAATGAATCCTTGAATGCAGCAGCAAGCCTCTCAGCGAAGGTAGTCTCCACAGTCTCCTCGGTGGTAAGCTTCTCGACTTCCTGCAGCTGGACCGTAACGTAGCTATAGTCTATCCTGTCATCAAGGTCCTTGAGGTATAGGGTGAGCTGCTCTTTTTCATAGAATATGGAGCTGAGCTGGGTCTCGATTGCGATTATGTCTTCAATCCTCTCAGCCTTCTCATATAGGGCAAGCATCCTCTCTTCCTTGATCTTTAGAGCGTTGAGCCTTGATTCAGTATCGGTATACGACTTTGATACATTGGTCTTGCTCGATGTCTCTGATACTACATTTGCCAGCAGCTTGAGTTCAGCATTGTATGCAGGAACCTGAGCCTTCGGGATCCTGAATGTGAACTGACCTGTCCTGAGCTTCTTTCCGTCATAGTAGCCACCGTAGTATACGTTGGAGTTCTCGACATAGCCGTTATACTTTGCAATAAGCATATTAAGGTCGTTGGATACCTTCTCGAATTGCTTAGTCTCCATGTTGAAGTAATAGGTTCCGATAGTCTTGTCCTGGTCAACTATGACTGAAGGAGACTCATTTCCCTTGCTTCCTGAATCAAAGCTTGGAGTTGAAGGAAGTCCAGGATTCACGACACCGGGTGATGAGGTTCCTCCATCGCTCTTTTCAGAGCTGAAATATCCCTTTGTAAGGTTGTAGCCCAGCACCGTGACAAAGATAAGTGCAATGAGAGCTACAGTTGATGTGATTATACTTTTTCTTGTCTTGAACATTCCGATCAGCTCCTTTGAGCGATTTTGATATATTGGTCAATCAGCACCTTGTATCTATACTCAGTATATGTCAGGGTGTTCATCAATTAATTACAAATTCGTTCCAAACAGGGAAATAATCGGGAACAGACGAAAACGTCTTCAAATGCTGTATAATTATTTGTAAGGAATGTTGGGAGGTGATAGGATGAATGATTTTGAAGTGATTACCTTTCTGCTTGAGGGTGACCCATCCATACAGTACCAGACCAGGAAGTATCTGCTTGGAGAAAAAGAAGATGAGCTTCTCCCGCTCAGGGAATCAATCGCGACTTCTGGCTGGGGAAAGAAGTACCTTGATGCACAGAATGAAGACCTGAGCTTCGGCAAAGGCTTTTACGCCCACAAATGGACCTCCACCCACTACTCACTTCTTGACCTCAGATATCTTGAAATTCCGAGGGAAACGGAATCCCTGGTCCTTTCAGTCAGGGATATAACGAAGAACTGCAGGGCAGGGGATGGCGGTGTAGCCGGGACAAAGGGGAGCAAAAGAAGCGATGTATGCGTGAACGGCATGTTCCTTAACTACGGAGCCTACTTCCACATGGAGGAAGAGCCTGTCAGGACCATCGTAGACCTTCTTTGCGAGCAGCAGCTTCCTGACGGCGGATTCAACTGCCAGGATAAGTCAGCCCACAGCTCAGTGCACACCACTCTGTCGGTACTTGAGGGATTCCTGAGCCTTATCAGGTACGGCTATTCCTACAGAAGAGACGACATCCTGAAAATGAAGAAGGCTGCAGAGGAGTTCCTGCTTGAGCATGAGCTATACAAATCAACACGCACAAATGAAGTGATAAATGAAAGCTTCATCCATGCAACATATCCGCCTAGATGGAAGTACGACGTATTGAAGGCACTATGGTACTTCGCAGATGCCGCCATCCCTTATGATTACAGGATGGAGGATGCCCTGAATATCGTCGGGAATTTAAGGACCAAGGATGGAACGGTCCTTAAGGGAACTACGATTTCGGGAGAGCTTCACTTCAGGATGGAGGAAGGAAAGGCAGGCAGATGGAATACGCTCCGTGCCATGCGAGTTCTCCAGCACTATGCAAGGCTTAAGGAAGACAAATAGAAGGAGGAAGCAAAACTTCCTCCTTCTTGATTAAACTATTTTTTTTACTTTAATAGTTGATGAGCCTTGGAAGAGCCTTTGCCTGCTCTACCCAGTCTGTAACCTGCTTTTCGGTTGGAAGCTTTCTTACAAGCTTCTTCTCGGTGTTGACTTCCACCATCTTAGCGAAGAGGTTGTCAGGCTTTCTCTTGGAAAGCTCAGGGACTGTATCCACTCCTGCAAGCTCAAGAAGATCTGAATACTCTGATCCTACGCCCTTTATCCTCATGAGGTCAGAACGGTTTATGAACTTCAGGATCAGCTTTTCTGAGATGCCGGTTGTTTCAGCCAGTTTCTTTCTCTTCGCCTTAGTGTCTCCTGCAGCAAGAAGTGAATCAACATTCTTGATCCCTGCTTCTGCAAGCTTTTCAGCATAACCTTCTCCTACTCCTTCGATGTACTTGAGATTTGCCATTTTACACCTCCCATGGTGAGCGGTTGTTGCCGCCTTGTCGCGCTGTTAGAACTACAGTAAACGTTTGTATGCTATAATTAATTAATAACATATGGGTTATCGATAATCAAGGTTTATAAAGATATATCCTTGTTAATATTTCAAAAATGAATTTCCGGAGGCTTTTTATGGAAGAGCAAGAATCAATACTACTGAAGCTTGAAGCTAATGTTGCCGTAAATTATGCAATGGCAGAGAACGGATTCCCACTGTTAAGAGGCATCACGATTAAAAACAGCAGCGGATCAGACATCGAGGAAACCGTACTGCATATTGTTTTCCAGGATAATTTCGCAAAGGAATACGTAAAGGAGATCCCTTTCCTTCCAAATGGCAAAGAAATCGACCTTGGCACTCCTTCAATCGAAATGGATATAAGGAACATCTTTTCGATAACGGAGAAGGTCACGAGGACAGTCGAGGCAAGGCTCATGAAGGGGGACGAGGAAATCGCAGGAGCTTCAGTTTCCATTCAGATGCTTCCTTTCAACCAGTGGCCGGGGCTTGGTGTAATGCCTGAACTGACCGCTGCTTTTGCGACCCCAAATCACCCTGCAATTGACAAGGTAATTGTCAGGGCATCGGATATCCTTCTTGAAAGCGGCAAGGAGCCGTCGTTCGAGGGCTATCAGTCTAAAAATCCTGAAAGGGTGCTTGAGCAGGCTTCCGCCATTTACGGAGCACTCAGGGAACTCCTTATAGTTTATGCCGGTCCTCCGGCAAGCTTCGAAACCGAGGGGCAGAGGGTAAGGCTTTCAGATGCTGTGCTTTCCGATAAGATCGGAACCTGCCTGGACCTGGCACTGCTCTATTCATCATGCCTGGAGGCTGTATCATTGAATCCTCTAATAGTATTCACCGAAGGTCATGCTATGACCGGACTTTGGCTTGCAGAGGAATTCTTCCCGGACCCTGTTCAGGAGGACTCAGCTGCTTTGACAAAGAGGACAGCGAAGGGTGTAAACCAGCTTGCAGTCATTGAAGCTATAGGAATCCGCCAGGGAAGCACCATGGATTTCAGCGAAGCGGTGAGGACAGGCCAGAAGAAGCTCTCAGAAGAGGGAAAGTTCATCCTGTCAGTGGACATAGCAAGGTCCCGTGCAGGCGGTATAAGGCCGCTTCCTCAGACGTTTTCACCTGACGGCTCTGAAATTCTGCGGGAGATGACTCTGAAGGAGAGGGCAATGGTTGACCCTAACCTCATCAATGTCATAAGGCTGGATGAGAAAGCCACGCAGAAAGTCCAGACCCGCAGGGAGAAGTGGGAAAGAAAGCTTCTGGACCTGTCTCTTAGAAATAACCTTCTTAACTACAGGCAGGGGAAATCCGGCCTGGCAATCCTGTCAACTGACCTTACTTCATTGGAAAATGAGGTTTTCAGCGGCAGGGAATTCCAGATACTCAAAAAGCCTGATGACATGGAGAATTCAGGCTCTCTGGAGAGCATCACTCTGTCACCTTCAATGAAGGAGCTCATTGACTCAGAATTCAGGCAGGGAAAGCTACGGACACTACTTACAGAAGAGGAGCTTCCAGACAGGCTGTCAGGCCTCTTCAGGACAGCAAGGACTGCCATAGAGGAATCAGGAGCAAACAGCCTCTTCCTTGTATTCGGCAGACTCAAATGGTTTGAAAGCCCGGCAAGCCAGAAGGAAAGGTATGCTCCGCTCGTGCTTGTTCCTGTGGACCTTCACAGGAAGCTCGGAAAGAAGGGTTATGTCCTGAAGGCCAGGGAAGAAGATGTAGTATTCAACATAACTCTGGCAGAGCTGCTTAACAAGGACTTTTCAATTACCCTGCAGGGGCTGGACCCGATTCCTGATGATGGCAGCGGCTGCGACCTGACCAGGATATTCAGCATAGTACGTTCTGCAATCATGAATGAAAAGAGGTGGGATGTCTTAGAGGACTCCCATCTTGGAATATTCTCCTTCAGGAAGTTCATAATGTGGAACGACCTGAAGAACCACGGCGAAGAACTGGGTAAGAACAGGATAGTTAAATCCCTCATGGAAGGCAGCCTGCAGTTCGTGCCGGAAGGAATAGAGATTGACGGGGAGCTGCTTGATGATGTCATCGATCCGGCAGATCTTATGTTCCCTGTAAGCGCAGACGCATCCCAGATGCTGGCAGTAAAGGCAGCATCTGAAGGCAAGTCCTTTGTTCTTCACGGGCCTCCGGGTACTGGAAAGTCACAGACAATAACCAATATCATAGCAAACGCCCTTTATGATGGGAAAAGGGTACTGTTCGTCGCGGAAAAGATGGCAGCCTTGTCAGTTGTCCAGAAAAGACTCCAGAAGCTAGGTCTTGATCCGTTTTCACTGGAGCTTCATTCGAACAAAGCCAAGAAAAGGGACGTTCTTGACCAGCTGGCAAGAACCATTTCAGTCAGGAACGGAAAGGGCAGCGATGAATTCCTGAGGATTTCACGCGAGGTCACTCGTGAAAGGGAAGAGCTCAATGAAATAGTAAGGGCAATGTACAGGAAACATGGCTTCTCACTTTCAGCATATGAAATGGTATCGGCAATAGGAATCCTCTGTGATGAAAAGGAAATGTCAAAGATAGGGCTGCCATATGAATCCTTGGGAAAAGAAGATCTTGAGAAGTTCATTCTGATTGCAAGGGACCTTGAATCAGCTGCCGGAGAAAACGGAGATTATAGCGATGCACCTCTTAAGGGAATCGGACTTTCAGCTTATAATCCGTCAATAAAGAGAGATGCAGCGGACCTTGTTGCAAGGGTGAGGGATAAGGCAGCTATTGCCGGAGATCTCCTGGATGCTTCAGCTTTGGGTGAAGATATCCATACATACGGAAAAGTGACTGCTGTCGGCAAAATGATTGAAATAGCAATGAGAAACAAGAGTCATTCCGACCTGTTCTCTTCTCCTTCCTTACCTGAGATGCCGGAACTGGTCACATCTGCACTTGAAGCCCTTGAAACAGCCAGAGCAAAAGGCGCCGAGGCCTCAAGCCACTTTACAGGAGACCTGCGAGCCTTCGATACTGATGGTTTGATATCAGAGCTTACGACTGCAGAATCCAAGTGGTTCGTCGGAAGGCTATTGGGTGAAAGCCGCGTCATGAAGGCAATCAAGGCAAAATCGAAGGACCCTGCTTCCATGACTGCTGAAAATGCCGTCCCTAAACTTAAGACCGTATCCGGATACAAGGCAGCACTGGCAGAGCTCGAAGCAAAGCTTGAAAAGCTCAGGGTACTTGGCGATGTTGTAAAAGGAATAGATACCAGCTCTGAAGAGCTGTCCATGTTCGCTTCAGATGCAGCTGAATTCCTGCAGGCATCAGGCATTGCAAATGCAGATGAAGAGACAAGGAAAAAGATATGCGAAGGGTCAAAATCATCAGAAAGCACTTTATTAAGACTCACTGAAGGGCTTAGTGACTTCCGTGATGAATATGCAGAGCTTGAAAGGATGCTTGCCCTGGAGCTCGATGAAATACCTTCAGGAGAAGGAAACTGGTTTCAAAGGCTCTATGACAGGCTCACCACTTATTCGAACAATCTGGACAGCCTGAGGGAATGGACAATCTACAACCAGGTCAAGGAAAGGGCTGAAATCTCAGGAATAGGAGCTCTGATAAGGGACTTCGAGAGTTCAAGGATCCTGGGAAGGGATGCGGTAGGAAGCCTGAAGAGGCAGCTGTACACAGAAGCACTTGATGCTGCGCTGAGTCTTGAACCGGTCCTTTCAGGGTACACAGGGAGGCAGATAGGGGATAAGATAACATATTTCAAGGAAACGTGGGACAAGTACGAAGAGCTTTCAAAGAAGGACATTTACTCGAAGCTTGCTTCTAAGGTCCCTGATATGACTAAGGAAGTATCACAGTCCTCGGAGGTTGGAATACTCCAGAGGGCAATAAGGAGCGGAGGAAGAGGGGTATCCATAAGGAAGCTTTTCGACAGCATACCGAATCTTCTTCCAAGGCTTGCTCCATGCATGCTCATGAGCCCTATTTCAGTGGCTCAGTACCTGTCTCCATCCAAGGAGCTCTTCGACCTCATAGTCTTCGATGAAGCATCCCAGATGCCTACAAGCGAAGCAGTCGGAGCCATCGCCAGGGGCAAAAATGTTGTGGTGGTCGGAGACCCCAAGCAGCTGCCGCCTACAAGCTTCTTCATGACTCAGAACAATGACGAGGAAAGCTATGAGCTTGAAGACCTGGACAACATACTTGAGGACTGCCTGGCCCTTTCCATGCCTGAATCCTACCTTCAGTGGCATTACAGGAGCAGGCATGAAAGCCTCATAGCCTTCAGCAACAGGAACTACTACGAGAACCGGCTTTTCACTTATCCTTCACCAGGAGCACTTGTCTCAAGGGTAACCTGCGAATATGTCGAAGGTTCCTATGAGAGAGGAGGCACCAAGCAGAACAGGAGGGAAGCTGAGGCTGTTGTAGCTGAAATCATAAGACGCCTTTCCGACACTGAGCTGAGGAAGCTCAGCATAGGAGTGGTAACATTCAGTTCAGTGCAGCAGACGCTGATAGAAGACCTGCTGTATGAAGCCTTTGCTGAACATCCTGAACTGGAGGTCCTGTCAGCTGAAAGCGAGGAGCCAGTATTCGTCAAGAACCTTGAGAATGTACAGGGTGATGAAAGGGATGTGATATTGTTCTCAGTTGGCTATGGACCTGACGAAAATGGCAAGCTCACCATGAACTTCGGACCTCTCAATCAGGAGGGCGGCTGGAGAAGGCTTAACGTTGCTGTTTCAAGGGCAAGGGCAGAGATGAAGGTCTTTACAGGAATACGCCCTGAGATGATCGACCCTTCAAAGACTACAGCAAAGGGAGTCAGTGACCTGAAGGCCTTCCTGGAATATGCAATAAGGGGAAGTCAGGCACTGCCATTCTCTGAGGCTGAAAGGCTCAAGGGAAGGGACGGCCTGCAGACAGTCCTCAAAGCCTCGCTGGAAAAGAAGGGACTGAACGCAGTGACAGATGTGGGCGTTTCAAGGTTCAGGATTGACCTTGGAGTCGTTCATCCAAATAAGCCAGATGAATTCATACTCGGAATCAGATGTGGAGGAGACTCATTCAGGGAAGCCAGGACAGCAAGGGACAGGGACATTCTGCAGGATTCTGTGCTCAAGGGTCTTGGCTGGAATATCACAAGAGTTTATCCGATGGATTGGTATGAGAACAGTGAAAAGGAAACGGAGAGGATCCTATCACTGATAAACGAGCTTGTTTCAGGCAAATCGCCTGAGGAAGAACCAAAGGCCGTAAACGAAAAGAAGATAATGTCGTTTGAAGTAGCTGCAGCTGATAGCGCTGATGATAAGAAAACCGGTGCTAAGCGAAGCTATGAGTTTGCAAAGCTTTCTCAAAAATCTCTTTCCTCAGAAGAATTCCAGATGCCTAAGAACCGGAGGAAGATAAGGGATGACATTGCAAATATGATTGAAACTGAAGCCCCTGTATCCGTAGGGTATCTCTTCAGAAGAATCCTCACAGCCTATGGCCTGAGGAATGGGGCCAAAAACATAGCTATCATGGATGCCCTCGTAACAGACCTCGGTTACCATGTCGAGGACGAGGGAGGAGAGCTGTTCATCTGGAAGGACAAAAATCATATGGAAACAGTAGACTACTACAGGTGTGATTCAGGGGATATGTCAAGGGAGACAAAGGAAATACCCATGGTCGAAGTCATTGCGGCAGTCAGGGAAACAGTGGAAAAGAACGTATCGATACCCTCCGAGGAGCTTCCAAAGGAGGTTGCCAGAGCTTTTGGATTCCAGAGGACCTCGCAGAACCTGACCGATAAGGTAAAGGCTGCAGAAACCATCTGCATTACAGCCGGAACCATTAAGGCTGACGAAACAGGCAAAGTATCGCCTGTCAGGATCTGACATGGACACTTTAGGCATGGAGGCTGCAAAGCTCATGAATTCCAGGACTCTCGATGTCTTCTTCGGAAACCCGCTGACTGTTTACGCAATCTACATACTCCTGGCTGCAACTGCTGTCCTGCTCATATTAAGTGGAACCAGGAAAACTGCTGTGCTTGTAGGAATATCCTTCCTGGTCACCTGGATTTCGGGAGAACTTATACTGAAGAACGTTATTGGAAGGGTACGGCCATTCATCGAATACGGTCTGACAGTGATAATAAAGAGACCTGAATCGTACTCTTTCCCTTCAGGTCATGCGGCAATGTCATTTGCGGTTGCAGGAGTCTTCCTTTTCACCGGTCACAGGTACAGGAAAGCATTCCTCGCATTTGCAGTCTATGTCAGCATTTCCAGGGTATACCTCAACGTCCATTACCTGACAGACATACTAGGGGGAATGCTCCTTGGACTTTCTGTGTCATACATGACTGTCAGGTGGATAGGCAGATGGCTCCAGAACAAGGTATATTACAGAAAAAGTCATGGGAATTAAGACTGATTGGATCATGGTTTGACTATGAAAAAGTTTATGAAAATATGAGATAATGGAAAAGGGAACCGCGTCGGTTCCCTTTTCCATTATAATTTTATTCCTATCTCTTTATCACTGCTATATTTCCGGCTCCATCCGACCTTGACCTGAGGATATTTGCTCCGCTGCCTTCAAGATTCTTAAGATGCTCCAGAACCTCCCCGCAAATCAGTTCTCCTGTCATAAGGACAGGCACTCCGGGTGGGTAGGGAGTTATCCTTTCAGCGGAAATTCTTCCCTCAGCAGATTCAAGGGAGACTGTCTCCCAGCCTTTGAAAAGTGCTTCCCTTTCAGGTATTGCCATTACAGGCTGAGGAAGCTTTGCCACTCCTTGATAATTGCCAATCTGCCCGGATTTATTGAACATACCATTATTATGCATATCATGCAGTGCTTCTGAAAGCCTTTGGTACATTCCTTCATTGTCGAAACAGCTGCCGATGAATACAACATTGTTGCCCATGGACATTTCCGCCTGGATGCCGTATTCGCGTCTTAATATGTCAGAAAGCATGCTGCCATTCAATGGAGTGTTCAAAACCATACGGGTGTAGTCCTTTTGCAGACCGTTCAGGTCTTCATTTTTCAGGAGCCTGATTTCAGGTATATCTTTTATCGATTCAGAGAATTCCTCAGCCATGACCTTCACTCCATGAAGAAGCTCGCGTCCGTTTGTCTCCATTATGAGCCTTGCAGCCTCAAGGCTTGCCATAATCACATAGGATGGGCTTGAAGTCTGGAAGACCCTTAGGTAATGCCTTATTCTTTCCCTGTCTTCCTCTGAGGCGCCTTTCCCCAGGTTTATGACAGAGCTCTGAGTCAATGAGGGAAGTGTCTTATGGAAGCTGCAGACAGATGCTGTTGCTCCGCAATCCATGGCTGTATTTGGAAGATCATCTCCGAAATAGAAATGCGATCCGTGTGCTTCGTCTACAAGTAGCCTGATCCCATTTTTCCTGCAGATATCTGATATTGCCTGCAGGTCAGGTGAGACTCCAAAATAGCTTGGAGATGTCAGTACCAATCCCTTAATCCCTTCATTGTCAGATATTGCCTTCGTCAGGGTTTCAGTCTCAATGGAAGTTGGCATACCGAATTCCGTATTGATTCCAGGACTGATGAATACAGGTTCAATACCTGACAATGATATGGCATTGTACACAGACTGATGGCAGTCCCTTTGGACAAGGACCCTGTCACCGGGTCTGAAGCATCCCATGACCATGGAGAGGATTCCACCTGTGCTTCCATTGACAAGGTATCTGCTTTCTCCTGAACGCATGGCTTTTGTCAGGAGTTCCATGGACTCCATGAGGATATCTTCTGGATAATGCAGGTTATCCGTTCCTGGAACCTCAGTGACATCCAGATCCAATACGTTTCCGAGTATGGAGGACAATATGCAGTCAGGGTCCTGCTTGTGACCCGGCATGTGGAAGAGGGCATTGTTCTCCCCGTGATAAGAGAGAAGCCCCTTTATTAAAGGGGCTTGCCCCTTAATAAAAGGGGCTTTAACAATATCCATCATAGGAACATCATCTTCTCTTCTTCAGTGTCCGCTTCAAGCATCCTCTTAGCCTCGATCATAAGTGCACATTCGAGTCTCTTTTTCTGCATCTCGCATCCCACCTTGTATGGTTTGGTTATGTCATTATTGAAGTTTATCGCATTCGCATGACAGCCGCCGGAGCAATAGAACTTTGCCCAGCAGTCCTTGCAGTCTTCCTTCGAATATACGTGGCTTTCCCTGAAGTAGTCCCTCATCTCCTGTGGCAGGACTAGATTTTCATCCATTACATTTCCCATGAGGTACTCTTCATTGCCCACAAACTGATGGCAGGGGTATATGCTTCCGTCCGGAGTTATGCTGAGGTATTCGGTTCCCGCTCCGCAGCCTGTGATCCTCTTGATCACGCATGGTCCCTGTGTAAGGTCCACTATGAAGTGGAAGAAATCAAACGGGTCTCCCGATACCTTCATATCCGCATATTTGACTGCAAAATCCTCATACTCCCTGAGTATCTCAGGAAGGTCTTCTTCCCTTATTGCGAAGGGATTCCCATCAGCTGAAACAACAGGCTCCATTGAAGTATGGACGAATCCCAGTTCCTTGAAATGTTCAAGGTCCTTTGAGAAATCAAGGTTGTTCCTGGTAAACGTGCCTCTTATGTAGTAGCTCTTGTCTTTCCTTGAGCTTACAAGCTTCTGGTACTTCGGGACGATGATGTCATAGCTTCCTTTGTCGTTAAGGGTAAGCCTCATCTTGTCATTTACTGTCTTCCTTCCGTCGATTGAAAGCACCACATTGTCCATATGCTCGTTGATATACTCTATCTTCTTGTCATCCAGCAGCACTCCGTTGGTTGTTATGGTGAACCTGAAGTTCTTGTCGTGCTTTGCAGCCTCTTCATGTCCGTACTCAACCAGTCTTTTCACCACATTGAAGTTCATGAGTGGTTCGCCGCCGAAGAAATCAACCTCAAGATTCCTTCTTGACCCTGAGTTAGCTATAAGGAAATCAAGTGATTTCTTACCGACCTCATAGCTCATGAGCTCCTTGGCACCGCCGAAGTCGCCCTGCGAAGCGAAGCAGTAGGTGCACTTCAGGTTGCAGTCATGGGCAACGTTAAGGCAGAGAGCCTTTACAACCTGCTTCCTGTTCTTGAATGCATCCAGGTTGATGTAGTCATCATCTGTGTATAGCATTCCCTCATCTATAAGGGCTTCTATCTCGTCGACTGCGTCGTCGATCGCATCCTGCGTATAGTGGGGGAGAAGGTCATAGAGTTCGTCAATAACAAGCTTCCCGTTGTTCATAAGCGGATAATGGTCAAGTACCTCATAGGTTATATCATCGACAACATGCACCGATCCGCCATTTACGTCCAGAGCGATGTTGAGTCCGTTCATTTTGAATTTGTGTACCAAGTTTATTCCTCCCAGAATTGGCTATGCCAAAAAAATGAATTGTATACCCGTTCCCTGAAAAAGAAAAAAAGGGCTGAAGCATCCTCCAGACCCTTTTCCGGAGCCTTAAGGGCTTTATCTTTCCCTCTCGCACTCCTGGTTTGCTACTGTGCAGGATGTCTTGCATGCCGACTGGCACGAAGTCTGACATTCTCCGCAACCGCCTTTTGCAGCACTTTTCTTAAGGGTACTCTGTGTCAAGGTCCTGATGTGTTTCTTCATATCGCACCTCCCTAAATTGTATTGCATTGACATTATATCACACTGAGGCACAATTGCAAAAAAAGCTTGATGCCACTGCGTAGCAGGAGGTTTCAAATTACAGGACAACTAATTTACACAATATTAATCGAATTTTAATACTAACATATTTACAATACTGTGCATCGCACACTATAATGTAATCAGGAGGCGAGGACATGGAAAAGAGAGATGAAACATATGAGGGATTGGTTTCAGAATTCCGGAGAGGATTTCTGGTTCTGGGTGTCCTGAGCCAGCTTGAGAAGCCTCAGTACGGATACTCACTGAATACGACGCTTGACGATATAGGATTGAAGATAGATTCAGGAACGCTTTACCCGCTGCTCAGGAGACTCGAGAAACAGGGGCTTCTGGAATCTATGTGGGATACGGACACAGGCAAGCCGAGAAAGTACTACAGACTTACAGACTACGGCAATGGAATTCTGAGTGACCTCAAGAAAGAGTGGAGGTCCATGGCAAAGCTTATGGAAAGGCTCATTGAAGGAGGAAAATGAGATGGAATATATTGAAAGGTATGTTTATGCAGTGACCAGAAGGCTTCCTGCAAAGCAGAGAGAGGAAATCGGGAAGGAAATAAGAAGCATAATCCTTGATATGGCAGAAGGCTACGATTCAGGGACAGAGGAGGAGAAAATCGAGAGGGCAATCGAGGAGCTTGGCAGACCGGAGACTTTAGCAGTAAACTACATGGACCAGAAGCACCTCATAGGACCCCGTTTTTTCGGAAGCTACCTGTTCGTCCTTAAGATAGTCATATTCTGCATATTCATCGGAATTTCAATTGCAACCGGATTAGCACTCCTGTCTGGCGGAAAGGGACCCTTTGAATTCATTATCGGCTATATCTCATCCATAGTATCTGCATCAATGCAGGGCGCTGCTTACGTCACTTTGATCTTCTACCTGATCGAAAGGTACGGAGAAGGGGACATCCTTAATGATGGAAAGCCATTCAGTGCCAGAAGCCTTGAAAAGGTACCGAAGGACGAATCGAGGATAAGCAGGATTGAATCAGCTGTCAGCATATTCTTTACAACGCTCTTCACCGGACTGATTCTTCTTTTCCCTGGAGTCTTTGCAGCATATGTGAGTGAATCAGGAGGCGTTACTGTAATTCCGGTTTTTGACATAACAAAGATCAGAAGCTATGCCTGGCTGTTTGTCATCATGTTTGCCGTAGGCATTCTGAGAGATGTTGTGAAGTATATTTATGGCAGATGGAACCTTAAGGTAGCCATCGTATCATTCCTGATGTCAAGCATTTCCATAGTCTGCTTCTATACGGTATTCAGGGACCAGTCAATCTACAATCCTGCATTCTTCGAATACTTCAGGTCAATCGATGCAACCGGCTTTCTCCTTGGAATGTTCGAGAAGTTAAGGGACTTCATCATCTATGTGGCATTCTTTGGATACGCGATTGAGACGATCACCAATTTCTACAAAGGAATAAAGTACAACGACTGAAAAACTAAAGGTTGAAACAACCCATACCGCAGAGTGATTGTCTCTGCGGTATTTCCATATTTTATCAACTATTGTCAAATGTTCATGCAAATATTTATTCTTCAGATAAATATTTGTAGTAATGAGGTGAAATTTTGATTAAAATAGTAACTGAAGGATATTTTTTTCAGAAGATAAAATCGAAATGCCGATAATATACATGAGGACAAGGGGTGCCATATGAACAAGGTGGATGTATTTTCACTTATAAATTCAAGATACAATTCATTTACCAATACGGAAAAGAAGGTTGCTGACTACATTCTGGGCAATACCAAGGACGCCATATACATGTCGATAATCGACCTTGCCGATGCATGCGGCGTCGGAGAGTCAAGCGTGTTCAGATTCTGCAGGTCCCTTGACTTCAAGGGTTATCAGGATTTCAAGATCGCTCTTGCACACAGCTCGGCAATGGAGGACATTACTCCACAGTTGTCAAACGACATAACTATAGAAGACGGAATAGACGAGGTGGCTACAAAGATCCTCAATTCCAACATCAATGCCCTCAATGAGACGAGGAAGCTTATTAAGGAAGAGGATATCTCCACCGCAATAGACTATCTCACCAAGGCAGACAGCATCCATTTCTACGGAGTGGGGGCTTCCCTGATGACGGCCATGGAAGGAAAGATCAAGTTCATGAGGATAACTCCAAAGACGGAGTGTTCCCTTGACTCGCATCTCCAGGTAATATCAGCATCTCTTCTGACCAAGAAGGATGTTGCGATAATAATCTCTTATTCAGGCTCCACGAAGGATACCATAGACCTGGCAAAGACTGCAAAAAGGAAGGGTGCCAAGGTCATCGCGGTAACAAGGTTTTCCAAATCACCCCTAACGACCTATGCGGACATAACTCTCCTCTGCGGAGCGAAGGAAGGTCCTCTCCAGGGAGGCTCCCTGTCGGCGAAGCTTGCACAGCTGTATCTTCTTGATGTTCTTTACGTGGAATACTTCAGGAGAAACTACAAGGAATCCTCGAAGAACAGGGAAAGCACCTCAAGCGTTGTTATAAACAAGCTGCTATAGGACAAAACCAGATTAATTTAGAATTAAGTTGAATATTTGAATGCGAAAGGCAGGCCGCCGGGCCTGCCTTTTGACATATTAAATTCCTGTCTGAAAATCCTGTTTTTCTTCTAAAGGCTAATCCAATACCTTTCTATGACATCTCCATCCTTTTCATAGCTGTTCTCAAGGATTCCATGAGCTTTCCTGATTACATTCCTTGAATCCCTGTTTGATCTTGCTACTGTCAGCAGCGCCTTCTTGATTCCATTCGATGCAAGCTTATCCAGCGCAAGCTTCAGGATGATGAAAGCATAGCCCTTGCTTCTTTCAGATGGCCTGATCCCATATCCGATATGGCCGCCTGACATCAGAAGCTTGTCATTCAATGCGTATCTTATGTTTGCTGAACCCAGGATATAGCCGTTGTCTTCGCAAAGGAAGTAGGTTTCCGAACGGACAAACCAATCCGGAACAGTCTTCTCATTTCGAAATGCGATTGTTTCCTCCCGCCATGCATTGAAGCCTTTGTTCGAGATATCAGTTGACATTGGTACGATTTTCTCATTAGCGCCATACCATTCTGATAAATATTCTCTGAATCGTTCTTCAGATATAGTGGATGCTTCTATAAATTTCAATAAGATCACCTCATTTTGCCTGTAAAAATATTATAGCAAAGCTTTAGGTGGACCTCACATACATTGTGTTAATTTTTGTCTTACCTGCGGTTATTTTCTCTGAAGCGGAAAAGGAAGGCCTAAGCCTTCCTCCTGAAAGGAAGATAATACCTTCCTTCTAAAAGGAAGGTTATACCTTCCTCCTGTCTTTCGTGATTTCCTTGATGAGCTTACCCAGCTTTTTGTTTTCAGCCTTCTTCTCCCTGCGGATCCTGTCATCCATGGCAGCAGCCATGTGTCTCGCTTCCTTCTGGAGCTTTTCATAGCTTTCAAGTCTTTTTCTGTCAAGAATTCCATCTGCAATGGCTTCCTGGATCCTGCAACCAGGCTCAGCCCTGTGGGAGCAGTCCTTGAACCTGCATGCGGAAGAAAGTGAAAGAATGTCAGAGAATGCCTCATCTACTCCTGAAATGTCGTCAAGCAGATGGAGCTCCCTCATGCCGGGGGTGTCGATTACCATTCCGCCTGATGGCAGAATGATAAGTTCCCTGTGTGTGGTAGTGTGCCTGCCTTTGCCATCACCCTTCCTGAGACCGCCTATGGCCAGTGATTCTTCACCAAGAAGGGAGTTGATGACACTTGATTTTCCTATGCCTGATGAGCCGATGAAAGCCGCAGTTATACCTTCAGAGATCAGTTCCCTGACTTCATCGACACCTTCTCCTGTTATGTTGCTTAGCAGGATGACTCTTCCTCCGGAGGACGCTTTGCTTACCTCTTCGAGCTTTTTGTCCAGGTCTTCAGCCAGGTCAAGCTTTGTAAGAAGGATTATTGATTCGCTGCCGCTCTCCTTTGCCACTGCAATGTACCTTTCAAGTCTTCGTATGTTGAAGTCCTGATTTAGAGCCATGGTGAGGAACAGCAAGTCTACGTTCGCCGCGATCACCTGTATGTCGGTAGTATCGCCTGCAGCCTTCCTTCTGATGCATGTGCTTCTTTTGAGAACTCCGAGGATCCTTCCGAAACCGGAGCTGTCGTCCTCCCTGTCCAGGGCGACATAGTCGCCGACTGCAGGATAGTCTTCCCTTGACAAGGCGGACTGCATCATCTTTCCGGTTACAGAAGCCAGCATTGTCCCTTTTGATGTTATTACGGTATACAGTTCCTTTTCCTCTTCGGCTATCCTTCCTGCGAAAGCTCCGGGGAAAAGTGAATTTGCCTCTTCTTTTCTTGTTATTGGAATTGTTTCCTTATTCAAATTTCCTGTGGTCTCCTTATATTAAGATTACCCCGGATATCTGTGGTTTAATCGAAGACCCCTTTGACGAATCCGGGGCTTAAGTCTCAGAGGGTCTTCCTTCAGCAATCCTCAAATCTATCATAAAACACCACTCCTCGTTATTATTGGAACCGTTGTCCCACTTCGATTATAGCAGAAATCCCTGATTTGGTATAAAGATTCTGAGCCTATGTCTTCAATTCACGCTATAATGTATTTGAGATATTTTATCGGACAAGGATCCGGAAAGGTGTTTGATTTGAAGAAGATTATTATGACTGGCGGAGGCACGGCGGGACATGTCAACCCAAACCTCGCGCTAATGCCCAAGCTCAGGAAGCTGCAATATGAGATAGCATACATAGGGTCCAGAGATGGAATAGAACGTACCATAATAGAGAAGGAAGGAATAAGGTATCATGCCATTTCCTCAGGGAAGCTCAGAAGATACATTGACCTTAAGAATATTACCGACCCCTTCAAGGTTGTGAAGGGCATCTTCGATGCGCTTTCAGTGCTCAGGAAGGAAAAGCCATCAATCGTATTCTCGAAGGGTGGCTTCGTCAGCGTACCAGTGGTTATCGCTGCAAGCATTCTGAAGATACCTGTGCTCTCCCACGAGTCCGACATGACACCAGGACTCGCGAACAGGATCTCGATGAGATTCTGCGACAAGCTTCTCGTGACATTCCCTGAAACGCTTAAGCATACAGGAGAAAAGGGGATACTTGCAGGCAGCATAATACGTGAGGAGCTTTTCCAGGGAGACAGGGTAAAGGCTATTGAACTCACTGGATTTTCAGGTGTGAAGCCTGTAATACTGGTAATGGGTGGCAGCATAGGTTCTGTTAAGATAAACCAGGCTGTAAGGGGCATACTCCAGAGGATAACTGGAGAGTTCGATGTTATCCACCTTTGTGGAAAAGGAAATCTGGATAACAGGCTTGATGGAGCAGATGGTTATCGTCAGTTCGAATACCTGAGGGAAGAGATGAAGGATGTCCTTGCGCTATCTGACATGGTAGTCTCAAGGGCTGGCTCCAATTCAATATTTGAATTCCTTGCCCTGAGAAAGCCGAACCTTCTCATCCCGCTTCCTCTGGCTTCAAGCAGAGGAGACCAGATTCAGAATGCGGAGAGCTTCAGGTCCAAAGGATACTCCATGGTGCTCAGGGAAGAGGACCTGACAAGCGAAACCCTCTTCATGAGCCTTAGCGAGCTCTACAGGAAGAGAGACACCTATACGGCTTCAATGTCAGCGGACAAGGCAGTCAACGGCACTGATCTCGCAGTAGAGCTAATCGAGAAGTATTCAAAGGCATAAGTGATCCGAGTAAATGATTTTAAGCCGCAGACAGCCTGCGGCATAATTTGAAAGGAAGGTGCAACATGTTTCACAGGGAACTAAAGCCATTTCCGGAAGGCTTCCTATGGGGAAGCGCATCTGCAGCATATCAGGTAGAGGGTGCATGGGATGCAGACGGAAAGGGACTATCTGTCTGGGATATCTATGCAAAGCTGCCCGGAACGACCTTCAGGAACTCCAATGGAGATGTGGCGGCAGACCACTACAACAGGTACAGGGAAGATGTGGCGCTGATGGCCGAGATGGGACTGAGGGCATACAGGTTCTCAATAGCCTGGGCAAGGATCCTGCCTGAAGGAAGGGGCAGGGTAAATGAGGCTGGCATTAGGTTCTACAGCGACCTTATTGACGAGCTTCTGAAAAACGGGATAGAGCCCGTCATTACACTTTATCATTGGGACCTTCCTCAGGCACTCCTCGATGAATACGGCGGTTTCGAATCGAGAAGGATAGCTGATGACTTCGATGAATATGCAAGGGTCTGCTTCAGGAGCTTCGGAGACAGGGTAAGGTACTGGGTATCTCTGAACGAGCAGAATATATTCATAGGATTCGGCTACATGACAGGAATGCATCCACCGGGAGTCAAGGACAAGAAGAGGATGCTTCAGGCCAACCACAACGCATTCCTTGCCAATGCAAGGGCTATAGCGTCATTCAGGGAAATGGTCCCTAACGGGAAAATCGGTCCCAGCTTCGCTTATTCGCCGGCATACCCCAGGACCAGCAGACCGGAAGACATCCTCGCATCCGAGGATGCCGAAGAAATCCTTTCCCACTGGTGGATGGACGTCTATGCGTGGGGAGAATATCCAAAGGCTGCAATGGAACTTTACAAAGGACTGGGCATTGCACCGGAAGTCCTTCCCGGAGACCTTGAGCTTTTCAGGCAGGGAAAACCCGACTTCATGGGTCTTAACTACTATCAGACCACTACCTATGAGGCTAACCCTTTGGACGGAGTCGGTGAGAAGCTGGAGATGAACACTACAGGAGAGAAGGGGACTGCAAAATCCACAGGAATCCCGGGAGTGTACAGGACAGCCTCAAATGATTACCTGGAAAGAACCAACTGGGACTGGACCATAGACCCTGAAGGCCTGAGGGTTGCACTCAGGAGAATCACAGGAAGGTACGGACTTCCGGTACTCATTACTGAGAACGGGCTCGGCGAGTATGACAAGCTTACTGAGGATGACAAGGTCCATGACGACTACAGAATCGGCTACCTTTCGGCCCATATCCTTGCCTGCAGGGAAGCTGTCACTGACGGGGTTGACCTCATCGGCTACTGCACCTGGTCATTCACAGACCTGCTCTCATGGCTTAACGGCTACCAGAAGAGGTACGGCTTCGTGTACATCAACAGGGAGGAAACTGACCTCAAGGACCTCAGGAGAGTCAGGAAGGATTCGTTCAACTGGTACAGGAAGGTAATTGAAAGCAATGGAAGCGAACTTTAGATATAAGTATTAGTATGAGCTTATCCGCACCCGGAAAATTTCCGGGTGCGGATTTTTCTTCTTAATCAATTGTTTACATAATCATCGCTCTCCAGGCTGTACAATTAAGTTGAGGTGATCATATGAGAATTGAGTTTTCAGGCGCAGCAGGCTGCGTTACAGGATCAAGCCACCTGCTGAGGGTGAAGGACAAGAGAGTGCTACTTGATTGCGGACTTTATCAGGGCAAGGATGACAAGGACAGGGGAAACGATGTGTTTTCATTCATTCCGGCATCCATAGACTACCTGATCCTTTCACATGCCCATATTGACCACAGCGGAAGGATTCCGCTTCTCTACAAGAGAGGATTCAGGGGCAGGATAATCACGACACCGCCGACATTCGACCTTTGCTCGATCATGCTGCTTGATTCAGGCCATATCCAGGAGCAGGATGCCGAATGGGACAACAAGAAGAGGGAACGTCAGGGCAAGGACAGGGTTGAGCCTCTGTATACCATACAGGATGCTGAAGACTCACTCGAGCTGTTCGAGGAGCTGGATTTTGACCAGGAGCTGACACTTTTCGAAGGCTTCAGGGTACGGTTCAGGGAAGCAGGGCACATACTTGGTGCTGCCATTGTCGAAGTCTTCATGAAGGAGGAGGACAAGGAGGTCAAGCTGGTATTTTCCGGTGACCTTGGAAACAAGGGTATTCCAATGATGAAGGACCCATATCTCATTGACAGCTGCGACTACCTGATACTGGAGTCCACTTACGGAAACAGGCTTCATGTGGAATCAAGGTCTGAATTCAGGCAGCTTATCGACATCATAAACACCACCTACAAGAAGGGCGGCAATGTAATCATACCTTCCTTCGCTGTAGGAAGGACACAGGAGATCCTACACATACTCAACGAGTTCATGGAAAAGGGCGAGCTCAACCGAGGCGTATCAGTTTACGTTGATTCACCGCTCGCCACCAAGTCAACCGAGATATTCAGGAAGAATTCCAGGTATTTCGACGAGGAAACCCAGAAGAGATATCAAAGAGGAGATGATGTCCTTGATTTTCCAAACCTTCATTTCACGGAATCAGTCGAGGAATCGAGGATACTTAACAATACTCCAAAGGGCTGCGTCATAATAAGCGCGTCCGGTATGGCTGATGCAGGAAGGGTAAAGCATCATCTCAAGCATAACCTCTGGAGGAGGGAGTGCTCCGTGGTCTTTGTCGGATATCAGGCTGAGGGGACTTTAGGCAGGATGATACAGGACGGGGAGAAGATGGTAAGGATATTCGGTGAAGAAGTGGCTGTAAACGCAGGGATCTACTCGCTATCCGGGCTTTCAGGACATGCGGACAGAAACGGTCTTCATGAATGGATTTCCGCGTTCAAAAAGAGACCTCTTCAGACATTCCTGGTACATGGAGACGATAAGGCGGCGAACGCCCTGAAGGAGCTCCTTGTTAAGGATGATTACAATGTGAAGGTCGCAAAGAACGGTGATATCGTTCCTCTTAAGCATTATGTCAAGCTTCCTGCATACACTGAAATCGAAATCGAGAAGGTGGATGTCGAGAAGGGAATCGAATCACTAAGGAAGAAAGAAGCCCTGATGAAGCTTATCAGCACCATGGATTTTGAAAACGCTTCAGATCTGGACATAATCAGGGGAGTCGAGGAAGTATTGAGCCACAGACAGAAGTCTGGAGGCTGATAAGAAGATAGTAAAAATAACCGTTTAGCTTGTTAAAGGTTGGATTAAGGTTTATAATTGTTATCGTAGTCATTATGCACCGGCATGATATAAGTCATGTCAGTGCATAATTGCACGCAAATTTTTATCCAACCTATGCAGGTAAACTGCACCAATGAAATCTTTAGGCCGGATTTCAAATATGTTTAAGGGAGAGGTTACAAACATGAGAAAAATGAAAACCATGGATGGAAACACCGCTGCGGCGCACATTTCGTACGCTTTCACAGATGTAGCAGCGATATTTCCAATCACACCATCATCCACTATGGCTGAGAGTGTGGACGAATGGGCATCAAAAGGACTGAAGAACATTTTCGGTCAGCCTGTTAAGGTCACTGAGATGCAGTCTGAGGCAGGAGCCGCAGGAGCAGTTCACGGATCACTGCAGGGCGGTGCTCTGACCACAACCTATACAGCATCACAGGGGCTTCTGCTCATGCTTCCAAACATGTACAAGATTGCCGGAGAACTCCTTCCTGGAGTATTCCATGTAAGTGCAAGAGCACTTGCAGCACATGCGCTTTCAATATTCGGAGACCATCAGGATGTTATGGCAGCAAGGATGACCGGTTTCGCAATGCTTGCAGAGTCAAACGTTCAGGAGGTCATGGACCTTGCCGGAGTTGCACATCTTTCCGCTATAAAGGGAAGAGTTCCGTTCCTCAACTTCTTTGACGGATTCAGGACATCTGCAGAAGTGCAGAAGGTTGAAGTCATAGAGTATGACGAGCTTGAAGCTCTGCTTGACAAGGATGCTGTTGCAGCATTCAGGGCAAACTCCCTCAATTCCGAGAGACCTGTAACCAGGGGAACTGCTCAGAATCCTGACATCTATTTCCAGGGAAGAGAAGCTTCCAACAGATTCTACAATGCGATTCCAGAGATAGTCGAAGGCTACATGGAAGAGATCAACAAGCTTACCGGAAGAAACTACCAGCTTTTCAACTACTATGGAGCTGAAGATGCTGAATATGTCATAGTAGCGATGGGTTCGGTCTGCGATACTGCTTCCGAAGTAATCGACTACCTTATGGCTAAGGGCGAAAAGGTAGGTCTCGTAAACGTACATCTTTACAGGCCATTCGCTACAAAGAACTTCCTCAATGCAATACCAAAGACTGCAAAGAAGATAGCAGTACTTGACAGGACAAAGGAACCCGGTTCAGCCGGAGAGCCGCTTTACCAGGATGTAAGAAATGCATTCTATGAAGCAGAACAGAGACCTGTCATCGTTGGCGGAAGATATGGACTTGGTTCCAAGGACGTTACTCCGGACCAGATATTCGCAGTATATGAGAATCTTAAGTTCAATGAAGTCAAGAACGGATTCACATTGGGAATAGAGGATGACGTAACATTTACAAGCCTTGCTAAGCATGCGCAGATCAACACGTCAGCACCTGGAACCGTACAGTGCAAATTCTGGGGACTTGGATCAGACGGAACTGTCGGAGCCAACAAGTCAGCTATAAAGATAATAGGCGACGACACTGATCTGTACGCTCAGGGATATTTCTCATATGACTCAAAGAAGTCAGGCGGAATAACAGTTTCACACCTCAGATTCGGAAAAGAGAAGATAAGGAGCCCGTATCTCATACAGAACGCGGACTTCGTAGCATGCCACAACCCATCCTACGTCGACAAGTATGACGTTCTCACAGGACTCAAGGTTGGAGGAACATTCCTTCTCAATTGCTCGTGGTCTGTTGAGGATCTCGAGACTAGGCTTCCGTCCAAAATGAAGAACTTCATCGCAAAGAACGAGATAAAGTTCTATATTCTTGATGCGCAGGCTATTGCATCAGAGATCGGACTTGGCTCAAGGATCAACATGATCATGCAGTCCGCATTCTTCAAGCTTGCGAACATAATACCTGTTGAGGACGCAGTAAAGCACCTCAAGGAAGCCGTATACAAATCATACGGCAAGAAGGGCGAAAAGATCGTCGCGATGAACAACGAAGCCATCGACAGGGGTGTAAACGCACTTGTCAAGGTAGAGGTTCCTGCATCGTGGGCTGAAGCAGCTGATGCAAAGGCAGACGAGAAGGCCGTACCTGAATTCATAGAGAAGCTTCTCAGACCGATCAATGCACAGGAAGGCGACAAGCTGCCTGTTTCAGCATTCCTTGGAAGAGAAGATGGAACATTCCCAATGGGAACATCAGCCTTCGAGAAGAGAGGAATAGCAGTAAATGTTCCTGAGTGGCAGATAGACAACTGCATACAGTGCAACCAGTGCTCGTATGTATGTCCTCACGCTGTAATCAGACCTTTCCTTCTGGATCAGGCTGAGATAGAGAAAGCCCCTGAAGGATTCGCAACCAAGAAGGCAATCGGCGGCAAGGCATTCGCAGACTACGGATACAAGATACAGGTATCAGTGCTTGACTGCACAGGCTGCGGAAACTGCGCACAGATATGCCCTGCACCTAACAAGGCCCTCGTAATGAAGCCGATCGAGACTCAGATGCATGAGCTTCCAAACTGGGATTATGCACTTGAAGTTTCTCCAAAGGCTAATCCGATGAGCAAGAACACACTCAAGGGAAGCCAGTTCGAACAGCCGCTGCTTGAGTTCTCAGGCGCATGCGCAGGCTGCGGTGAGACACCTTACGCCAAGCTTATCACCCAGCTCTTCGGAGACAGGATGATGATAGCGAACGCTACAGGCTGTTCATCAATATGGGGAGCTTCGGCACCTGCTACAGTCTACACAACAAACCATCTCGGACAGGGTCCGGCATGGGCAAACTCACTCTTCGAGGACAATGCCGAATTCGGACTTGGAATATACCTCGGAAACAACGCTCAGAGAGCCAAGCTTCTTCCTCTTGCTGAATCCCTTCTTGCAGAAGAATCAGCATCGGCAGACCTTAAGGCAGCACTCCAGAACTTCGTCGACAACTTTACAAGCGGTGAAGGATCAAAGGCAGCAAGGGCAGCGCTTCTTCCTGTACTTAAGGAAGCAGTTGATAAGTTCCCTGCAGCCAAGGAGCTCTATGAGAACAAGGACTACATGACCAAGAAGAGCCAGTGGATCTTCGGTGGAGACGGATGGGCATACGACATCGGATACGGCGGACTTGACCACGTTCTTGCAACAGGCGAGGACATCAACGTATTCGTATTCGATACTGAAGTCTACTCCAACACAGGCGGACAGTCATCCAAGTCAACACCTACAGCAGCTATCGCCAAGTTCGCGGCATCAGGAAAGAGGACCAAGAAGAAGGACCTTGGAATGATGGCAATGAGCTATGGATACGTATATGTGGCACAGGTCGGCATGGGAGCTGACAAGAATCAGCTCATAAAGGCTCTTACAGAGGCTGAAGCATACGACGGACCGTCACTTATCATTGGATATGCTCCATGCATCAACCAGGGACTGAAGCTTGGAATGGGCTTCAGCCAGGAGCAGACCAAGAGAGCGGTAGAGTCAGGATACTGGTCGCTTTACAGGTACAACCCGCTTCTCAAGGAAGAGGGAAAGAACCCGTTCACTTTGGATTCAAAGGAGCCTACAAAGAGCTTCAGAGAGTTCATAGACAGCGAAGTAAGGTACTCCTCGCTCAAGCAGGCTTATCCGGATGTCGCAGAAGCTCTGTTCGCAAAGACAGAGAAGGATGCGAAGGAAAGACTGGAAGGCTACAAGAGACTCGCAGCTCAGGTTTACTAGAAAATTTAAATGGGATCGCAAAATGCGATCCCTTTTTCTTGCACAAAATTTCATTAGGTTAAATGATTTTCAATCCAGATACTCATAAACCTGCTCAAAGTGCCTTCCAACCTCATTGGCACTATGGGCGTCAGACCCTGTGAGAACTGGTATTCCCAAGCTTACTGCCTTTCTTATGATATCAATGGAAGGGTAGGGTTCACGGCAGTATTCCTTGTCGTAGCCTGATGTGTTGATATCCAGGGAATACCCGTTTTTCTTTACAGTCTCAAGTATTTTGTCCATGTCCATTTCATGGCTCCTGCCGTGGAATCCTTTGAATTTCTTTATGAGGTCAAGGTGTCCTATCCTTTTTGGAGTTAGGCTTCCATAGGGATTGGACAACGCCTTCATCAAAGTATTCTCATAGGCCTTCACAAGCACCTCATAACCGATCTCGTCAGCCTTTTCCCTGAAGGATCCAGGAGAATAGTCGATGCAGAAATACTTGCCGTCAATAAGAACGAAGTGTACGCTGAGGATAGAGTATGGTATTGTTTCGGGATGAATTTTCAGAAACTCAGTGGTTTCATTTTCTCTTCCTTCAATGTAATCTATCTCGAATCCAGCGTTGACGGTAATCCTATCCTTGTATTTTTCCTTCAGAAGGGCTATTTCATGGAGATAAGCGTCGACATCAGAATTTATCATGGCACTGTCCCTGGCAGGCACCGTGTCATCCATTGGAAGCGGTGCATGCTCAGTGAATGCGATTTCCACAATATTTTTTTCGATAGATTTCAGAATGTAATCCTCTGCCTTGTCCCTCGAGGCATGAGGGCAGTAGTCAGTGTGCATATGCATGTCCTTCACGAATAAAGCCTCCTTTGTTTGCATTAATATTCACATCTATGTTACTATATATTATCATACAGAGGAAGGACAATTACAGGCTGACGGTACATCCGGCCTTATCCTCAGATTGGATGGGAGTGATTTCTTGAACAGGATAACTATGAATGACACTATTATCAAGACAAAGAAGCAGGAGATGGATTTTCTAAGGTTCTTCAATAAGCTGGGCTATGACCTTGTCGACCTCAATGTGGTAGAGACCTTCAATTGGGGAAGCATCACATTGGATGACCAGAAGATGATGGACAAGAGGCATTCCTGGACCGACGGCGGGGTCCTTCACGCTCTAAGGAGCGACTGGACGAACTCGATCGTAAGGTACAGGAAGCAGTATGAGCTTGAGGCTGAGAAGATTGCCTATGCCGGAATGGTATACAAGAAATCCGGGACAATCCACCAGATGGGAGTCGAGACCTTTACCTCCGACATAGCTGCGCAGCAGGAGGTCCTTTCGGATGTCCTCGCTTTCATGACTGAGCATCTTAAGAAGAACATATCCATAGCGGTAATTTCCCACAACAAGCTCCTGAAGAAGCTTCTCACTAAGGACCAGATGGAGGATCCGATGATCCACAGGCTTGTTTCCGAGAGGAACAAAGATGCCCTTTCACATGCGCTGTCAAAGGACCATCCAGTTATCGGGCTGATGCAGGTAAGGCCTGAAGACCAGCTTGAATACATTGCAGGAAGATTCCCTGAGCTTGCCCAGGAAATCGAAGACCTCAAGGTATGGGAGGATAAGCTAAGGAAGCTTTCAATCGAGAACGTATATATCGATACTCTTGTAATGCCGAGACAATCGTATTACAGGGGAATATTCATACAGCTCTATCAAAAGAACGAGACTGAGCCGCAGGCTTCAGGAGGGCAGTACACAAGCTCTTCAAAGGCATTCGGAATGGGAATCAACGGATAGGAGGAACAAATGATTACAATAGCGCTGTCTAAGGGAAGGCAGTATACAGATTTTATCAAGTATATAGAAGAGAGAGGAATAACAGAATGGGTTGACGCCCTCTCCAAGGTCACCAGGGAACTGGTGGTTGAAGCAGGGGATGTTCGTTTCCTGCTGGTAAAGGGAGACGATGTTCCGACCTACGTTGCCGAAGGAATTGCTGAGCTTGGAATCACAGGCAGCGACATCCTCATGGAGACCGAGACGGGCGTGAACAGTCTCATGGATCTTCCGTTCGGCTTCTGTCATTTTACCATAGCCAGCACTGAGGCGAAAAAGAAGTACGACATCATAGCAACTAAGTATGTCAACTATACGAGAAGGTACTTCGACTCGATAATGCAGCCGGTCAAGATCATACCTCTGAAGGGATCCGTTGAGCTTGCGGCAGTAATCGGAATGGCTGATGCCATAGTCGATATCGTACAGTCCGGAGATACACTGAAGAAAAACGGGTTAAAGGAAAGGGTCACACTGGACAAGATAAACGCGAGGCTTATCTCAAACAAGCACGCGTACTTCATAAAATATGACGAGATACAGGCAATCATAGAGCGACTGAAGGTGAAATGATGATAAGTGCAGAAGCATTCAAGAAGGCATATAAGGAAATGGACACCCTTGACTTTGGAAAGGCAGCCTCGGTTCTGGAGATAATAAAAGAAGTCAGGGAAAAGGGAGACGAAGCGCTTAAGGCGTTCTCACTGCAGTTCGACAAGGTTGAGGTTAATGAGCTTTTGGTTCCGAGGTCGGAACTGGAAAAGGCCTGGTCAGGACTTGATCAGAAGCTTAAGGAAGCACTTGAGCTTTCTAAGAGAAATATCGAGAAATATCAGAAGTCAATAATGTGGAAGCAGATGGAAAAAGCCGAGCTTTACCAGAAGGTACACGCTCTCAGGAGAGTAGGTATTTACGTTCCCGGAGGAAAGGCAAGCTATCCTTCGACTGTGCTGATGACTGCAGTCCTTGCAAGGGTAGCCGGAGTAGAGGAGATTATCGTTGTGACTCCGCCCCAGAAGGACGGTATCAACAGGGCGACGCTTGCAGCATGCTACATCTCTGGCGTGGACAAAGTTTACCAGACCGGCGGAGCCCAGGCCATCGCCGCGCTGGCATATGGAACGGAAACCATACCAAGGGTTGACAAGATTGTTGGGCCTGGCAACCAGTATGTTGCTCTGGCCAAGAAGCTTGTCTATGGAGACGTTGGAATAGACTCCATCGCCGGTCCTTCTGAAATAGTTATAGTCGCTGACCATACAGCAAACAGGGAATGGGTGGCGCTGGACATACTGGCACAGGCTGAGCACGACGAGATGGCAAGGACCTTCCTCATAAGCTCCGACGAGAGAGTCCTGTCCTCCATCGAAGAGGAGCTAAGTAAGCAGAAGCTGCTTCAGCCCAGGATAAAGGTCATAGAAGAGAGCCTCGCCAGCAACCATTATGCCATACTCACTTCAGGTAAGGAAGAAAGCATAGAGATCGTTAACCTCATCGCCGGAGAGCATGTTTCGATACAGACTATTGACGCCGGGGACTATGTGGAGAAGGTCAGGACTGCGGGAGCGATCTTCATAGGAGAATACTCTCCTGAGGCTATCGGAGATTATTCAGCAGGTCCAAGCCATGTTCTTCCGACCTCGGGTAACGCAAGGTTTGCAAGCGGACTCTCCGTGAATGACTTCCTGAGGACAAACTCAGTCATTTCATTAAGCAGGGAAACTTTCATGGAATGTGCAGCTGCCGCAGTTGCCATAGCAAATGAAGAATCGCTCTCTGCACACAGGGATTCTGTATCAATAAGGATGGGGGGAAGATCATGATAAGGATAAACAAGAATGAAAGCCCCGTTCCATCCCTTTCAGAGGAGAAGATCAGGGAGATCATACAGGAGACGCCTTTCTTCAGGTATCCTGCAGAGGAGCACGACAGGTTCGTTGAGGCATACGCCAAGTTCCATCATCTGGATCCTCAGTGCATAGCCATTGCAAACGGGTCGGATGAATGGATCCAGAAGTTCATGATATTACTCGGAGACGGGCCTATGATGACCCTTGACCCTGATTTTTCAATGTACGAGGGCTATGCCAGGCAGCTTAAGAGACCTGTGGTCAAGGTCCCATGCAACGACGACTTCACATTTGACGAGGAGAGGACTGTACAGGCCATAAGGGAGCACAAGCCTTCCTTCTTCATCTTTTCGCAGCCTAACAACCCAACGGGAGCAATGCATAGCGACTCCTTCGTGCAGTCTGTTGCAGATGCTGTAACGGAATCTGGCGGTTACCTGGTGGTTGATGAGGCATACCTGGAGTTTTCAAAGAGGACCTATGAGAAGCCATCAGGTGACAATGTCATCACCATAAGGACCCTGTCCAAGATATACGGGCTTGCAGGTCTCAGGATAGGAGTAGCAGTATCGACGAGAAACACTATTGAAATGCTTAATTCGATAGCTCATCCGTATCCTGTGAATTCCCTGTCGCTTAATATCGGAACCTACCTGCTTACTCACGAGGAGGATCTGAGGACATTCTTCAGCAGACAGAGAGCACTTTCGGACAAGCTGAAGGCGATCTTCAGTGAAACGGTCTCTGATGTGGTTGAAGTGCTTCCAAGCGAGACCAACTTCGTATTTACGTATGGCAAGAACGCTCCCTCACTTGGAGAATACATCATGGATAAGGGATTCCTGCCAAGGCTCTACAAGGATGAACGCCTCAAGGACGTGGTAAGATATTCTATAGCTGAAGAAAAGGATCTGGAAAGACTTCATGAGGTCCTTAAGGAATGGAGGGCAAAGCTTTGATTTACAAGATGACAAGGGAGACCAGCGAAACAAGGATAAACATATCTATCGAGAAGGGGACAGGACCGTCTTGCATCGACACCGGTGTCGGATTCCTGGACCACATGCTCGACCTCTTCGCGTTCCATGGCCATTTCATAATGAACTGCACAGTTGACGGTGATGTTACGGTTGACGACCACCATACTGTTGAGGATGTGGGTATCGTACTTGGACAGCTTCTTTCAGAGATATCAGCTGATAAAGCCGGAATAACCAGATACGGACATGCATACGTGCCAATGGATGAGACTTTATCCAGGACTGTCACCGACGTAAGCGGAAGGCCATACCTTTCATTTGGAGCCAGATTCTCGACAGAAAAGGTTGGCTCCTTCGACACTGAGCTCGTGGAGGAATTCTTCAGGGCACTTGTCATTAACGCAAAGTTTACAGTACATATCGACCTTATCAGAGGAGGAAACTCCCACCATGAGATAGAATCAATATTCAAATCCTTTGCGCAGAGCGTAAGGATCGCTCTTTCTCCGTCACAGTCGGGCAGGGTTCCCTCATCAAAGGGTGTGCTGTAGATGGTCGCCTTGGTAGACTATGGACTGGGCAACATCCAGAACCTGAAGAATGCCCTGAAATACCTCGGGTATGATGTAGTGCTTACAAAGGACCCTCTGGTCCTTGCAGAAGCTTCACACGTCATATTGCCGGGTGTAGGCCACTTCAAGGCTGCAATGGACAGGTTGAACGAGGAAGGGCTCATCCCCGTGCTTGATGAGCTCAGAAGGTCAAAGCCCTTCATAGGGATCTGCCTGGGAATGCAGCTGCTCTTTTCTCACAGCGAGGAGGGTGATGTGGACGGACTAGATTATCTTCCGGGAAAAGTCGAACTTATCAAAAGCGACCTTCCTGTACCTCATCTTGGCTGGAATACGCTTCTGACAAAGGATGGAAGCCTTGATGAGGATGTCTACTTCATACATTCATACAAGGTGGCGACAGATGAGAACGTGGTGGCATGGGCTGACTACGGTCAGAAGATAACCGCAATAGTCCAGAAAGGCTCCCTCATCGGGATACAGTTCCATCCGGAAAAAAGCGGATATGCGGGACTTGCGATACTGGACAAGGCACTGAAAGGAGGGTTCCTATGATTGAGATCTGGCCGGCTATAGACCTAATACACAGCAAGAGCGTAAGGCTGACTGAAGGCGACTACGGAACCAGCACGGAAATGGAAAGGACGCCTGAGGAGGCTATCGCCTTCTATTCCGGCTTCAGCATGGTCAAAAGGATACATATAGTAGACCTAATGGGTGCCCTGAAGAAGGGTCCTGAGGAATCCGAATTCATAAGGTCTCTCATAAAGAAATGCCCTCTGCCTGTTGAAATAGGCGGAGGAATACGCTCCAGGGAGATCATAGAGTCATATCTTGAAGCCGGAGCCTCCTACCTCATAGTCGGGACCAAAGGCCTCAAGGAGCCGGAGTGGCTTGCCGAAATGGCCAATGCCTTTCCTGGCAAAATCTACCTGGGTCTTGATGCAAGGGAAGAGATGGTCTCGGTTAACGGATGGACCGAAGAGACTGGTGAAACCATATATGAGGTAGTGGAGCGTTCGAACAAAATACCCCTTGGCG
Source organism: Clostridiaceae bacterium UBA6110 (assembly GCA_002428415.1). GTDB lineage: Bacteria > Bacillota > Clostridia > Clostridiales > Clostridiaceae > Youngiibacter. The sequence goes on along the minus strand of DIWI01000098.1, from coordinate 32,417 downwards.
GGATAATATTCACTGACATCTCAAAGGACGGCAGAATGTCAGGACCAAACTTCGAGCTTACTGCAAAGCTGTCAAAGCTCTCTGTTCATCCAGTCACCGCTTCAGGCGGAGTCAGGAGCATGGATGACATAATGCGTCTTGATGCTCTCGGAGTCCATGCCGCAATCGTAGGAAAGGCGGCAAACACCCCTGAGTTCTGGAGGGATGTAAAGTGATCAAGAAAAGGATAATACCCTGCCTGGATGTCAAGGACGGCGTCGTGGTCAAGGGCATACAGTTCAAAGGACTCAGGGAGGTCGGCGATCCTGTGGCAATGGCCAGGAGATACAATGACCTTGGTGCTGACGAGCTGGTATTCCTCGACATATCTGCAACTGAGACGGGGCATGCGCTTATGGTCGATGTCATAAGGAGGACAGCCGAGCAGCTGTTCATACCGATGACAGTGGGCGGAGGGCTCAAGTCGGTTGAAGACATATCAAGGATGCTGAATGCCGGAGCGGACAAGGTGAGCCTTAATTCTGCCGCTTTACGTGACCCTGACCTCGTCAGGCGTTCATCGGAGATGTTCGGAGCTCAGTGCACCTGCGTTGCCATTGATGCGAAATGGGACGAGGAGAAGGGCGACTGGTTCTGCTATACCCATGGCGGGAAAAGACCGACCGAAATCCGTACCCTTGAATGGGCAAAGCGTGTCCAGGACCTTGGAGCAGGAGAGCTCCTTGTAACAAGCATGGACTATGACGGCATGAAGCAGGGTTTCGACCACAGGCTTCTAAAGAAGCTCATGTCAATCGTAAACATACCGATAATAGCCTCCGGAGGAGGAGGAAACGCAAGGCATTTCGTAGACCTGTTCAAGGAGACCGATGTTTCTGCAGGACTTGCAGCATCCATATTCCACGATGAACAAGTCAGCATAGCAGAGGTCAAGGAAGCCTGCGCCAAGGAAGGGGTTGCAATAAGGAATGTCTGATTACAGTGAATTGAAGCCTGATTTCTCTAAAGGGCTTCTTACAGCGGTGCTGCAGCACCATACCAACAAGAACGTGCTGATGGTAGGATACATGGACGAGGAGGCCTTCAGGCGCACATGCGCTGAAGGCGTCGTATGGTTCTTCTCCAGGAGCAAGGGAAGGCTCTGGATGAAGGGAGAATCAAGCGGACATGTTCAGCTCGTAAAGGATATGCATCTAGACTGCGACAGTGACGCTCTTCTGGTCCAGGTCGATCCTCAGGGACCCACCTGCCACAGGAACACTGAAAGCTGCTTCGACCTTGATGTTTCCTTCACACTGAAGGACCTTGAGGATACTGTCAGGGAAAGGGCCGAGAATCCGGAAGAGGGCTCCTATACCAACTACCTTCTTACGAGCGGAGTTGACAAGATCGCAAAGAAGTTCGGCGAAGAAAGCTTCGAGGCTGTGATAGCCGCAAAGAACGCAGACCGTGAAGAGCTGGCAAACGAAGCCGCAGACGTACTTTACCACTTGTCCGTACTCCTTTTCGAGAGGGGAGTCAGCATAAGCGACGTGGAAAAGGTGCTGCATGCAAGGCACATGAAAAAGAAGAACTTCAAGGGCACTCGCCGTGAGGTTGAGGAATATTGACATGAAGGCACACGGATGGATACCTACAAAGGTATCTATCTGGGTGCCTTTTGTTGCGTTTGTGTTAATTATCAGGATTATCCTTCCAAAACAAAGGTCATATCGATATAATTAGATGTGAGAAATTCGTAATATGGAGGTAAGTACATGAGGATACTGATAATCGGCGCTGTGGCAGGAGGAACCTCCGCTGCGGCGAAGGCAAGGAGAAACAGCGAGGATGCTGAAATCATAATATTCGAGAAGGACAAAGACATTTCCTATTCAGGCTGCGGACTCCCTTACTACATAGGCGGAGAAGTGGAGAAGAGGAGTGAGCTTGTCCCAAGGGATGCTGCCTTCTTCAGGGATAAGTACAATGTCGATGTAAGGACCTCTCACGAGGTGCTGGAAATCGACCCGAATGGCAAGTCACTGAAGGTAAGGGACTTGAATGACGGAAGGGAATATGAGGAAGCCTATGACAAGCTCATCATCTCTACCGGAGCAAAGCCATTCGTACCTCAAATGGAGGGAGTTTCCCTGGACGGAGTGTTCACCTTAAGGAATGTCCAAAGCGCAGACAGGATAAGGGAATTCCTCAGGTCCAGGTCACCAAGGCGTGCCACAATAGTCGGAACCGGCTTCATAGGGCTGGAGCTCTGCGAGGTGCTGGTAAAGAACGGCCTGGAAGTCCATATGGTGGAGAAGCTTCCTCAGGTGACTCCGGGACTCGACAGCGACATGTCTCTTTATCTTAGGGACTACCTTGAAAAGAAGGGTGTAGTTCTTCACCTGGGGACCTCGGCAACTGCACTAACGGGTGATGGAACAGTATCCGGCGTAACTCTGGAGTCAGGCGAAACCATAAGTACGGATATGGTGATCCTTGCAATTGGCGTAAGGCCTGAGACGGCACTTGCAAGGAATTGCGGAATTGAAACCGGCCAGTCAGGTGCAATAAGCACAGACAGATCCATGAGGACAAGCATCAAGGACATATATGCCTGCGGCGACTGCTCAGAGAGCTTCAGCCTGATCACTGGCAAGCCTGTATACAGGCCTCTTGGGTCCACAGCCAACAAGACCGGAAGGATAGCCGGTAACGCAATCTTCAATGACAGCCTTGAATTCAGGGGAGTTCTGGGAACCGGAATATTCAGGGTCTTTGACATGACGGTGGGGCAGACAGGCCTCACCGAAAGAGAGGCTATTTCCGAAGGCTATGATATCGAAGTATCCCACAACATCAAGCCTGACAAGCCGACATATTATGGCGGAAAGGAAATGGTAATAAAGTCGGTTGCGGACAGGAAAACAGGAAGGCTCCTGGGCGTCCAGATCGTCGGGTATGGCGGAGTTGACAAGAGGATTGACGTGTTCGTGACTGCAATATCCTTTGGAGCCAGAGCTGAAGACCTGTTCCACCTTGACCTTGCCTATGCACCTCCGTTCTCGACAACCAAGGATCCTGTAATGTACACGGGAATGATACTTGATAACGCCATGAGAGGCGGCCGCAGCATTGCAGACCCAAGGCTGATTGGAAACGGAACCTACGACGGCGAGGAGGTACAGATAATCGATGCGAGGGCAGAAGTCCAGTACCGGGAAGGACATGTTGACGGAGCCGTAAACATGCCTCACGAGACCGTAAGGGAGAAGCTCTCCGGATTAGACAGTGGAAAGCCCGTCATAGCCTACTGCAATAAGGGCACTACCGGAAATGCCGTCCAGAACATCCTGCTGAATAATGGATTCACCAAGGTGTATAACATCTCAGGCGGAAACACCAACTACAGGACGCAGAAGAAGAAGAGAGACTGATATTATAAAAAATGCCGTGGAAGACTTTTCCGCGGCATTTTTCTACATCTTGAAGAGAGTCCATTGGTCTGTGTCCTTCTCATATTTGAGCTCGAATAGAACCTCAGTCTCGTTTACGATCCCCTGACAGAGAAACACCTGCATCACATTCCCTGCAAGCTTCTCCTTTTTTCTTGCCTGTACGCTCCTTACAGCTATTGTGGCATATTTGCCGTCTTCCCCAAGGAGTCTGAACCTTATCGGATGTATCGTTCCCTTGAAGTCGAACCAGGCAACCATCTCTATTGGCTTTGCAAGCACTTTCATAATTCTCCTGAAAATGCGCCCCCCCATATGCGCAGCGCATTTCCCTTCCTCCTCTTTCTTGTATTGGTCTACAGGAGACTGCTCATGAACACGTAGTCCTTCTCCTCCACGCCGCCTGAGAAGGGGCCAACGGGAGAATTTAGGAACGTGGCCCTTATCACAGAATTGTCCCCGAAGCTTTTCCGAAGGGTATCTATGACCCTGTCTATCTTTTCACTCTTTTCCTCACTTTTGCTTTTCAGGAGGCACAGCTGCTCCACATCAGTGTCCTTTAGCTGAGACAGGGCTATACCCAGATGCCTTACCGGGGAGCCGTCCCAGAGGGAGTCAAACAGGCTGCAGGCCGTTTCCATTACCATGGTTGTCGAATCCGTTGCCCTGTAAAGCGTGGTCTGCCTTGAAACAGTTACCAGGTCCGTTCCCCTTATGTGTATCGCGACGCACTTCGCAAGCTTTTCAGCCTCCCTGAGCCTTGGCATGAGAGTCTCGCAGAGTGAAAGCATGACGTTGTGGCAGGATATCCTGTCAGTGAAGTCAAAGGGCAGGGTGGTTGAATTTCCCATTCCCTTCATGGGTATGGTACCAGCCTTAACCGTTGAGATATCCAGTCCCCTTGAATACGCCGATATCATGAGTCCGTACTTCTTGAACTTCTCGTGAAGGAATTTGGGATCCGCGGCGGCAAGCTCACCTATGGTCCTTATGTTCATGTCCTTTAGCTTCTTTGTGGTTGCAGGTCCTACCATGAACATGTCCTCCACGGGGAGCGGCCACATCTTCTCTTCTATCTCATCAGGAAACAGGGTGTGGACCCTGTCAGGCTTCTTCAGGTCGGAGCCCATCTTCGCCAGAAGCTTCCTGTCGGAAACCCCCACATTTACAGTGAAGCCAAGCTCATCCCTTACCTGGTCCTTTAGCCTTGTGGCAGTAGCCAATGCTTCCTCCCTTGATATCAGCCCCATGTCCATGAAACATTCATCAACTGAATACCTTTCGACAAGGGGAGAGTATTCCTTCAGCACCTCGACCATGGCATTGCTTGCCTTCAGGTACTGGGAGTACTTTGGCGGAACCACAGTAAGGTTCGGGCATTTGAAGAATGCTGAAAAAAGCGTCTCACCTGTCTTTATCCCATACTTCTTGCTCGGTATTGATTTTGCAAGGACTATGCCATGCCTTGTCTCAGGATTGCCTCCGACTATGGCAGGTATCTCCCTCAGGTCAACCTCCGATCCGTGCTGCAGGTCCCATACCGCGCTCCAGGAAAGGTATGCCGAATTGACGTCAACGTGAAAAATAGTTCTCTCCATAAAGATCCCTCCGGTCAATTTCAGTATAACAGAACACGTGTTCGATGTAAAGAAGTGTGAGAAAGCCCCTGGGCTAAATTGCACAGAGGCTTTCTCATCGGTTCTACCGGTGGTGGATATTTATTATTCGCAGTCCGGTCCGGTTCCGTATACTTCTCCAAGGAAGCCGCACACGACCTTCTCGTATTCCCTGCTGTCTGCAGCGAAGGATTTTGCATGGCCTGCACCCTTGACGGTATAAAGGAACTTTTTGTTGAGCTTAAAGCTGAACATGCTCTTTGACATCTTCATTGGAATATAGGTGTCATCCTCGCCGTGGATGAAAAGGATCGGATTCGCTATTCCAGGCAGCTCCCTGATAGGCGATACATCATCTATAGAGAAGCCTGCCTTGCTTCTTATGAACAGGTTGGTGGCTGCCAGGAGCTTCTTTGACTTGATATTCGTCTCCTCCCTGAATCTTATAAGAAGCAGGTCAGGCAAATCAGAAAATCCGCAATCGCTAATTGTGAAGGCTATCCTCTGGTCTACCGCCATGTTGAGTATGGCTACACAGGCGCCCATGGATTCTCCATGCAGGCCGACCGATATGTCATTGCCATATCTTTTGAAGAGATAGTCGGTGATGACCTTCAGGTCCCATTTCTCGAAATGGCCGAAGGTGGTGTTCTCTCCGCCAGATTTGCCATGGTTCCTCTGGTCATAGACCACTACGTTGTAGCCCATCCTGTGGAACATGGGCAGGTACTTGAAGCTTCCGATGATGTTCATCGTAATGCCGTGCACGATTATGACGAACCGTCTGGAATCTGCCGGGTAGAGTCTTCCGTATATGTTGTACCCGTAGGGTGATGTGAAGTTCAGGTCTTCAAATTCAAGACCTTCAATATAGGCTTCATCGAGTACGTTGTCCTCAAGCAGCAATTCTCTTGCCTTTTCATAGGACTTTATAGAAGGATATATTACACGGCCGGCATACCTGTTAAGGTACCTTATAGCCAGTGCCAGGGCTATGGCAAAAAGACCTGCTGTCACCCATAATGCATCTAATTTCAAACGGACCACCTCCATACTTAATTATATCCTCACTTACAATGATTTTGACAAGGAGGACAAAAATAAAGATAATAAAGCTCATTTGCAAATAGTTCATTAACAATTGGTGTATTTGCTGAAATAGATATTAATGATATGTATAATTTAAACAAAGGGAATATCGAATCTTTTGAAATCGGAGGCTAATTATGGATAAGAAAACGTTCAAAAAAGTGGAAAAATTCATAGAAAAAGGTGAGGACTTTGCAAGGGAGCTGGTACCAAAGGCAAAGGATACCTTCAGTGACCTGAAGGAATCAGCAATATCGGTATATGAGAAGGGACTTGAGGGTGCCCAGATGCTTATCGAGAAGGGTGAGAAGCTCAGGGAGGAAAGCCAGGCAGCTGCGTCAAAGAAGGCTGATGAGGTGGTTGAGCTGGTATCTGCCAAGGCTGACAACGCAAAATCAGTAGCGCTCAGGGGTGTTCCTGAAAAGAAGAAGAACACTGGAAAGATCGCTGCAGGAGTTGCAGTCGGTGCTCTAGCAGCAGCGGCTTATGCTTACTACAAGACCCAGCAGCTAAAGAATGAAAGGCTCAAGGAAGACTATTCAGTTAAGATGAAGAGATGGTCTGAGCTTGAGAAGGACCTTCTGGAGGCTGAGGCAGGAGATGTCATGCAGCCGGTGAAGGTTGTGCCTAAAAAGGTCTACGCTGAAGGCTCAAATGCCAGGCTTACTGACAGCATAGTCGTAAGGATATCCAAATCAGCAGGTGAAACCTTCGATCCTACACAGGAGGGAGAGGTCCTTGCAGGAGTCGGTATAGCAGGTGCGATCAAGGATAAGGCATCTTCAGGCTATGAGAGCATCAAGAAAAAAGTCGAAGAGGCAAAGGTCCAGATAAAGCTTGGAAAAATGGAAGCAGGCGACAAGCTTGAAGAGATAACAGACAAGGTACAGGACATAGATATCGTTGAAACCGTCAGGGAGACTGTAGATGAGGCAAAGCTTCAGGCTCATCTGGGAACGCTTGACACCAAGGAAAAATTCGAGGAGCTGAAGGACAAGGCAGTAGATTTGAAGAATAAGGCTGCGGATACTGTTGATGAGCTTGCTGGCAAATTCTCTGAAGCAAAGCCTGAAGGCTTTACCCCAAACATCGAAGAAGGCCTTAAGGAGAACCATTTCGACCTTAAGGACATCGGTAAGAAGCTGGAAAACCTTAAGGACAAGGCAATGGACAAGCTTGAGGATATCAGGGAAGATGCCGGTGAGATCGTCGAGAAGGTAAAGGACAAGGCTGAGGACCTTCAGGAGGATGCCGGAGACCTTCTTGAGAAGGCAAAAGACAAGGCAGAGGATATTAAGGAAGATGCTGGTGAAATCTTCGAGAAGGCCAAGGATAAGATAGAGGACATTAAAAAAGACACGGATGAAAAGCTTAGTGAAAAGGCTGAAGATTTTCAGGAGGACGCTGGAGAGCTTCTTGAAAATGCAAAGGACAAGATAGAGGACATCAAGGAAGACACAAGTGAAAAGATTGCTGAGGTAAGGGAAGAGGCTGAGGAGCTTAAGGAGAACCACTTCGACCTTAAGGACATAGGCAAGAAGCTTGACAACCTCAAGGACAAGGCAATGGACAAGCTTGAGGATATCAAGGAAGATGCCGGAGAGGTTGTCGAAAAGGTCAAGGACAAGGCTGAGGACCTTCAGGAGGATGCCGGAGAGCTTCTTGAAAAAGCAAAGGATAAGTTCGAAGACCTGACTGATGGTGCAGAGGAAAAGGCTGAGGATGTCAGGGAAGCGGTTGAGGAGAAGGCTGAGGATCTGAAGGAGAACAGGATGTCCTCTGAGTTCGAGGATGACCTCAAGGATCCGCAGATACCTGATATAGGCGATGTAGCAGCAGAGGAGCCATATGAGCCGCTTGGCGGAGAAGAGTATGATGAAGTGTCCTTCAAATCGGAAGACACTCTGACAAAGGTCAAGAATGTCACCGAAAAGGTTGCGGGAACAATATCAGAAGTTGCCGGAACGGTAAAGGGGAAGCTGATTCCTGAAGAACCCTACTATGAGAAGGAGATTATGGAATATGAAGTCACCATTCATAACGGTGGTGAAGAGGATTACTACTTCAATCCGCTCTTGATACAGAAGTACGATGTCAGAAAAAGGCAGGTAGAGATCCGGCCTATCCACAAGGAGGGTACTACCCTTGAATCAATTGTCATAAGGCCAGGAGAGACCTATACTGCAAAGCTTGCGGTGGAAAAGTCCATAGGCAAGAAGGAAGGGCTCGTTGTATTCGAAGACATAATGATGAACAATTCGGTGCTTTTCCTGCTTGAAGATGAAAAATCCGATGTGGAAGAGTTCGAGGAAGAGCTCTTCGGCGCACCGGAGGATGAGGATATCCAGTAATGTTAAAGGCTCCCGGATTTTTCCGGGAGCCTGCTTTTATCTTCCTTTTCTTGACTTTTTCACTGCGGTTACGACTGCAAGGGTCACCATGCTGCACAGTATCGCTTCAGGTATTCCGCTTGTGACCACAATGCCGACTATTCCTGCCTTTGCAGCTTCCAGGCTGATCCCAAGTGTTTCAGCATATTTCGCTACATAGAACAGGTATATGAGACCCATGACTCCGATTGTGTTTGTCAGTGAGCCTGCAAGGGCAGAAATCACGACCGAGGTCTTGCTCTTTCCAAGGAGCCTGTACACATAAGCTGAGACTACACCGATAAGGATCCTTACCCCGATCGAGATAATGGGATTCCAGAATATGAAGCTTAGCGGGGTAGGAGTTGTGAAAGCCTTGGCGAAGCTTGTGACTCCGAATATCAGTCCGATGAGCGCACCTACTACAGGTCCCTCAAGTATCGCTCCGATTACTACCGGAATATGCATTATGGTTGCATTGATCGGGGGAATCGGGATAAACCCTAAAGGTGTCAGGGAGAGCAGTATCGATATACCCGACAGTAGTCCCACGATGGCGAGCTGCCTCGTATTGATGAAAGATGCAGGGGTCTTTTTTGTTGTTTGCATTGATTTCCTCCGTTCTTATTCCTTGTGGATATAATTCGGTCCAGTTGGATATAATTTTTAGTTCAGTTTCATCTCTGAATACTGACAAGTTAACTATAACAAAACCCTGTCAAATGTAAATAGTTTAAGGATTAAAATACGCTTAAATTGCAAACGTTTCTTGAACACTTCGGAAAATGGACAGGTTAAAAGTGCATGTATGATAAAATTGACTAACAAAGCTCGTTAAATTATTGCGGAGGTGCTCAAATGAGGCTGGTTGTTATAGGAGCTGTTGCTGCCGGACTGTCCGGTGCATACAGTGCCATGAAGAATATTGAAAACCTTGAGGTCATAGTCCTTGAGAAAGGAACGGATGTTTCCTACGGGGCTTGTGGGATGCCTTACCTGATAGGCGGAACAATTGATGAAGAATCAAAGCTTATAGCAAAGGATGCGGAGGAAATCCGTTCCGACGGTATCGACCTGAGGCTCAGGCATGAGGCTGTAAGGGTAGATTTTTCATTGAGGGAGGTTTACGCCAGGTCACTGGATACTGAAAAAGATGTAGTGATTTCATATGATTTCCTGCTTATAGGTACAGGGGCCAATGCGGTGAGAATACCGGGGACTGAAGGCATAGAAGGCGTCTTCACTCTGAACACCCTGGAGGATTCCAGAAGGATCAAGTCCTTCATCGAAGAAAAGAAGGTGAAGAAGGCAGTCATCGTCGGAGGCGGTTACAAGGGCGTAGAGATGCTTGAGGCACTCCATGATCTTGGGATAAGGGCTGAAATCATTGAAATGGAGGGGTCCATACTAAACACCTTCGATCCCGATGTATCAGCAATAACAGAAAAATATCTGCGGGATGAAGGATTCGGCATACATCTCGGAGAAAAGCTGGACCATCTGGAAACTGACTCCTACGGTGATACCGAAGAGAGAGTATCAAGGGTAATTACGGACAAGGCTGAATATGAGGCAGAGCTTGTAATTCTGGCATTAGGTGTAAGACCTGCGACAGGATTCCTTGAAGGAACAGACCTCACGATGACAAAGGGTGCAATCGTAACAGGCCTGGAGGGCAGGACCAATGTCCCTGGTGTCTATGCAGCAGGTGACTGTGCCATGATATTTGACTTTGTGGCAGGAGTAAACAGATATCTTCCACTTGGGACCAACTCGAACAAGATGGGTAAGCTAAGCGGCCTGTCAATGGCAGGGAAGGCAGCCAGATTCAAGGGAGTCCAGTCATCAGGCTACGTGAAGGTACTTGGAATGGAACAGTCACAGACAGGGATGACCGATACCGCTGCAAAGAAGATGGGACTTGATTTCGGAAGTGTCCTGGTAAGGACAAGAGACAAGTCAGGCTATTACCCTGAAAGCCGGAACCTTTACGTCAAGCTGACATACCTAAACCAGGATGGAAGGCTAATAGGCGCCCAGATGGCGGGAGAGACGGGAACAGCGATAAGGATACAGGGGCTTGTACCTGCCATATACGCAAACCTGACAGTTTACGACCTGGAGTACATGGACTTTGGATATGCTCCTCCGTTCAACAGCGTCTGGGATTCAATAAACGTGGCAGCATCAAAGGCTGCAAGGAATCTGCTCGAACAGGGAAGAAATGTCTAGTATGACAAATATTATGCAGGATCTGATTTTTATGGTCAGGTCTTGCATTTTTTCAAATAGGGTGCTAATATAATTGTAGAACCCCCACCCAGGGGGGGAGGGAGGAAATACAGTGAACGAAGACAGGCAGAAAGCGCTTCAGATCCTCATGACGGCCAAAGGCCAGATTGAAAAGACAATCAAGATGATTGAAGAGGACCGATACTGCATTGATATATCGAATCAGATCATGGCAGGGAACGGACTGCTCAAGAAAGCAAACATGCACATACTAAGGCAGCATCTTCACCATTGCGTCGCAGATTCTCTGGCAGGCAACAACGAGGAAGACAAAGAGCAGAAGACCGAAGAGGTCATAAAGGTGCTTGAAAAGCTCATAGGAAAGTAGAGCACAGGAGGATTGTATGAACAAGATAATACCTGTAAAAGGAATGGAATGCGCGGCTTGCGCGCTATCAATAGAGAGAACCCTTTCAAAGAAGGAAGGGGTAAAGAAGGCAACCGTCAATTATGCTACTGAGAAGCTTTATCTCGACATAGACGAGGAGGTCATATCCCTCAAGGATGTTGAAGCTGCGGTAGAGAAGGCAGGATACGGCCTTGTAATTAAGGACGATACTATCAAGAAGGTTCTGGATGTCAAGGGTATGGATTGTACAGCCTGCGCCACAGCCATAGAAAGGACACTTTCAAAGAATGAAGGTGTAACCAGGGCTAACGTAAACTATGCAAATGAAAAGCTGTACCTTGAATATACACCGACAAAGACAACCATGACGGATATCAGGTCTGCAGTAAAAAAGGCAGGCTATGAGCTTATAGAGGAAAAGACCGAAGAGGTCGCATATGTGAACCCATACCAGAAGAGGCTCATATATTCATCGATCTTCACGCTTCCTCTACTTATTATAACCATGGGTCACATGCTTGGCATGCCGCTGCCGCTTATAATAGATTCGCACATGAACCCATCGAACTACGCGCTGCTTCAGCTTGCACTGACTGCACCTGTAGTATGGTTTGGCAGGAAATTCTTCATAACGGGCTTCAAGAACATCTTCAGGCTTCAGCCGAACATGGATTCCCTGATAGCCCTCGGAACCTCAGCCGCATTTATTTACAGCTTAGCCGGGACCATACTGATTGTTTCCTCCGGCAGTCCCAAATATGCTCACATGCTCTACTATGAGAGTGCGGCTGTCATACTGACCCTGATCACTCTTGGAAAGTTCCTTGAGGCAATAAGCAAAGGCAAGACATCCGATGCAATAAAGAAGCTTATGGGACTGGCTCCGAAGACGGCGATAATCGAAAGGAACGGAGTTGAGACGGAAATTCTCCTTGAAGAAGTACAGGCAGGGGATATCGTGGTTGTGAAACCCGGTGCAAAGCTTCCTGTAGACGGAGAAGTAATTTTCGGGGATAGCTCGATAGACGAGGCGATGTTAACCGGTGAAAGCATCCCGGTTGAAAAGACCATAGGAAGCAAGGTTTACGGTGCATCGATCAACAAGACAGGCTTCCTGAAGTACAGGGCAGAAAAGGTGCTTGGTGAAACTGCTCTTGACCAGATAATAAAACTGGTTGAGGATGCTCAGGCTACCAAGGCTCCGATTGCAAAGCTGGCTGACCAGATTTCCGGGATATTCGTCCCTGTGGTAATCGCCCTTGCGCTTGTCTCATCGCTGCTCTGGTATTTCGTGGGAGGCGAATCGGTCAGCTTCTCGCTTACGATACTGATATCTGTACTTGTAATCGCTTGTCCTTGCGCACTCGGACTTGCAACGCCGACCGCCATAATGGTAGGTACGGGTAAAGGCGCTGAAAACGGGATACTCATTAAATCAGGCGAAGCTCTCGAAGCGGCGCACGGAATAAAGACGGTGATCCTTGACAAGACAGGTACTATAACGAAGGGTAAGCCAGAGCTTACTGATGTTATCAGCTATGGAATCTCTGAAGAAGAAATTCTGACTTATGCAGCTACTGCTGAAAAGTCCTCGGAGCATCCTCTTGGAGAGGCGATAATCAAGGGGGCCGAGACAAGGAATGTCAGGATTCTGGAATCTGAATCCTTCGGTTCGATTACCGGACGCGGAATATTCGCAAGGATTGAAGGCAGGGATATACTTCTCGGTAACCTGAGGCTTATGGATGAAAAGGGCATCAAGGTTCTGCCTGAAGTGCAGGAAAAGATGACAGGCCTTTCGGAGCAGGGAAAGACTCCGATGCTCGTAGCCGTAGACGGAAGAGTAGAAGGAATCGTAGCTGTGGCTGATACCATAAAGGAAAATTCAAAGAAAGCAGTAGACAAGTTCCATGAGATGGGAATCAGGGTGCTCATGGTCACAGGTGACAATGAGCGGACTGCCAGGGCGATTGGAAGAATAGTCGGTGTGGATGAGGTGCTCGCTGAAGTGCTGCCGGAAGATAAAGCCGGCAAGGTCAAGGAGATACAGGCAAGAGGCGGCAAGGTGGCCATGGTGGGAGACGGTATAAACGATGCTCCGGCACTTGCCCAGGCAGACATCGGGATAGCCATCGGAAATGGAACTGACGTGGCGATAGAATCCGCCGATATAGTGCTTATGAGGTCTGACATACTTGATGTCCCAATAGCCATAGACCTTTCAAGGAGGACCATAAGGAACATCAAGGAGAACCTGTTCTGGGCCTTCGGCTACAATATACTGGGAATACCAGTTGCAATGGGACTGCTCCACATATTCGGAGGACCTCTATTGAGCCCGATCATTGCTGCCGGCGCCATGAGCTTCAGTTCAGTGTCAGTGCTTCTGAATGCACTGAGATTAAGAAGGTACCAGCCATTCAAGTAATGGATGATATAAACCGGCTGAAAAGCCAATAAAATTATTGGAGGAATGAAAATGACAAAAATAAAGCTTTCCATAGAAGGCATGAGCTGCGGACACTGCGTAAAGAGGGTCACTAACGCGCTCAAGGATGTTGCTGGTGTAGAATCGGCAAATGTGGACCTGGCTTCAAAATCAGCGGTTGTTGAAGGAGAGGCTGACGAGGCAGCTCTGAAGGCAGCAGTCGAGGATGCAGGCTACGATGTTGTAGGGATTGCAGCGGAATAAATGACAAGGGCCCCTAAAAAAGGCCCTTTTTCTATGCCTTCAACCGGCCAATGCATGGTAGAATAAGGTTAGCGAATAGTTTTCAGAGGTAATATGATGAGAATTGCACTTATTTCAGATATCCATGGCAACAAGTTTGCCCTGGACAAGGTTTTAGAGGAAATAGACAATGACCCCCTCATTGAGAGGATATACTGCCTTGGCGATATGGTAGGTCTTGGACTCTTCAGCAATGAGGTCCTTGAGACCATTTTTTCGAGGAATGACATATACCCGATCCTCGGCAACCACGACGAGCTTGTAATGGCCATGGCGAAGGGGGAGGACCATACTCCTGACCACCATATGGTCATCGACCACCACAGGTATCTTGCAGAACGTCTGGACAAAAGGTTCCTAGACAAGCTGGGTTCACTTCCCAGGTTCTTGCGGGTGAACCTGGAGGGCTGGGATCTTCTATTCCTTCATTACCACCTTGAAAAGGGTATGGAAAATGCTCACATCTCAAAAAGGCCATACAGTCCGCTGTCTCTGGATACGGCATCCACAACAGAGCTTTTTTCAGACTGTATCGGCGATCTGATTGCATACGGGCACAGGCATTACCCTCCATCGATAGATAGTACCTCCGGGAGGCTGCTTGTCGATCCGGGATCCCTGGGAATAAGCACCAGGAACTTCGCAACCTATGCTATAATCGACATAACAGCTGAATCAATGGAAGCAGAGATACGGGAAGTGGAATACAGCAGGAAAGAATTCGCCGAATCATATCCCAAAGCAGGGATACCCGGATACGAATTCATACTGACGTCATTTCTTGGCATGGATGATTATTGACAAATAAAAGGAGGGGGCGCGGAGACATTTCTGATAAATGCCTTCCGCGCCCTGATCATGAAAAAAATTGTTGGCAAACAGCTATTTTTTTGGCTGCTGGAACTTGTATCCGAATCCCCATACGGTCTTGATAAGGTCTCTATGGCTGCCGAGCTTGTTCCTGAGCGACTTTACGTGGGTGTCAATAGTGCGGGAATCTCCCAGCAGTGAATAACCCCATACCTTTCGTATGAGCTCGTCCCTTCTTACAGTATCTCCGCTTCTTCTTTCAAGATAGACAAGGAGATTGAATTCGAGCTGAGTAAGCGGGAGTGGTTCTCCCGCGATAGTTGCCTGTGAAGACTTTTCGTCAATGACAAGGTCACCGTATACGCATGTCTTTCTGTCCCTGTCTATCAGGTCCGCCATTATCCTTACCAGTTCATCGCCTGAGGATGGCAGGAAAACATAGGATATCCTATCCGAATCCTTGTTTTCGGCCAAAATGTCAGAGCCCTCCGGAAACGCTACAAGGGCCTTGGTCCTGAAGGTCTTATTGATTAGTGATGTCACCAGTTCCCTGTTTTCATAAAAGCTCTCCGCATCGATAAGCAAAAGGTCCGGACTCTTTAGAAGTTCATCCTCGAGCTCCCTCATATCAAAAGCTGTCTTGCAGCTGAAAAATTCAATTATCGCATCGAAATCCCAAGTCAGCGCCTGAGATCCGAAGATGATTACTTTGTGCATTTCTTCACCTCGCAGAGAAGTGTACCATATAGATTTGAAGATGGTTTAAAGATTGCAGGCTGCAAGGTATTGTTAACACAATTTTAACTAGTTGGTTTTTTCCTGTCTATATCCACCGGCAGGTTGAGCCAAAAAGCTCGGCCAGCACTGATTTTACAGACCTTCAAGCGGTTTGCCTGTCCCTGTAAGAGTGGCAGAGCGGCAGGGGACGGACATCCTTGGAAAAGCAAAATTTCAGTTTTTGCGATTCCTGTGGTATAATAGTCATGAAATCGATATGTTTTGGAGGAGTCTTATGAAGTGTGGCAAGCTATTCCTCTTGTCGGCAGTTTCCTTTGCCATGGGAGCTTTGGTCTACAAGGCTGTCAGGGACAACAAGGAGGAGCTGGATAAGTTCGTTGACGACTATGGAGATTTCGTCGATGACGATGTACTTGAGGCTGAATTGATTGAAGAAGAATAGAAAAACTGCCTGGATTTGATTATCCGGGCAGTTTTTCTTTATTCATATATGCTTATGGTTCCGTCATCACCGATGAAATACTGGATGCCGTTGTCGTTGAAGATGTCAAAGGTCATTGCTTCGATATTGCTGAGGACGTTTGTTATCTCAGCATATAGAAATTTAAGGGCTGACTCATCATCAGCTGTAAGCTGATTCTCCTTTGAGTCAGCTATGACCATGATGCACTCAAGCAGACTTTCCTTCATGACCTCGAACAGTGCGTACAGCGATTCCAGTTTCGGATTCGTAGATGTCGGCACTATAGGAAGGTCAGATACTTCTCTCTGCAGGATGTTCAGACGGCTTGCAATATCTGATCCGGCAACCTTTCCATCGACAATGTCTTCAAATTCCTCAAGGTATTCCTTGAACGGATCAAGCAGATCCATCCTGAAGCTTCTGTAGGCACTTGGTATCCTTACTACATTCCTTCCTGGCGGGTGCTTTGATATGACTGGATCCTCTCTATCGAACCAGCTTCCAAGGAATCTGCCGAGACCAAGCGGGGAGGAGAGTATGAGGATCAGAGTGAGTATGCAGGATATTATTATAAGTACCCCGCGCTTGTTCATCGGAAACACCTCCCCGGTCAGCTGTTTTTCTTCACGTATTCTTCAATTTCTGCATTATAGAGCTTCATCAGCCTGCCGATTATCGAGCATTTGGCGGAAGGTATTTCGGTCTTGTCTATCCTTGAAATTGGAAGAACTTTAGGTGATGTTCCGCTCATGAACGCTCCCTGAAGTTCATTTATCAGTTCGATTCCGATATCAGTCTCTTTGAAAGGGATTCCTGCAGCCTTGGCGATGTCTATGATTTTCTTCCTGGTTATGCCACCAAGCACATCCTTGAGAGGAGGTGTCATCAGCGTGTCAGAAGCGACAAAGAACACATTCGACCTGCTTCCTTCGGTAATGCAGCTTTCTCGGTTCACAAGAAGGGCCTCATATACCCCCTTGTCCTTTATGAATTCGGCTACGATTTCCTTGTAGCTTATGTTCACTATCTTGGCATTGGGATTCGTGCGTTCGAGCTTCAGAAGTGCTGTTGCAATACCATTCTCATACATCGCTTCATCAGGATAGGAATGGGGGATCATATATAACAGTATTCCTTCAGGAAGTGATTCTCCCACTACGAACTTCACATTGCCATTTTTCGTTCCGTTGCTCTTTATTAGAAGCGATATCAGGTTCCTGACCTCTTCTGTGGATTTCATTGAAGTCTTTCCTACAAGCGCAAGTGACTCATGCATCCTTTCAAGATGGTCTTCAAGGAACAGCGGCACTCCGTCTAAAATCCTTATTACCTCATATATATGCCCTGTTCCTGTATCATATGAGAAATCAGATGTCTTCAATCTGCTTTTTCCAGAGTAATAGTAAGTTCCAGTTGCCTTTTCCATTATTACCTCCAGTTAAGGACCGGGTATTTGGGGTCCTTTCTTTTGTAGTTGATGAGATAGGGTCTGCCTACAAGTTTGAGAAGGGGTTCGTCCGACATTGAGTCTGAGAACATGTATGACCCTTCCAGGTCTATCTCTTCTTTTTCAAGGTACTCATAGAGCCTTCTTACCTTTTCTTCACCCTTGTTGTTTAGTCCGACCATCTTTGAAGGGAACCTCCCGTTTTCGAACAGGAAACGAGTCCCGATGACCTTGTCGACACCTTCAATGCCGTAGAGCTGGTCAAGGTAGAATTCAGGGGATGCAGAATTCAGGATGACCCTTAAGCCCTTGGCCTTTAGCTCCTTAATCTTATCAAGGCCGTCCCTGTAGAAAATTCCCAGAAGCACTTTCTCGTAGAATTCCTTTGAGAGCATGCGGATCTCAGCCTCAGAAAAGCTTGTGAGATACTTCAGGAACATCTCCTTTGCCGCTTTCTCATCATGGATCCGAAGCTTGTAGAAAAGACCAGATGCTGCCGCCTGAGGTAGTCTTGCTATTTTTTCAGGATGCTTGCCTACAATGAACCTATAGAATTCAATAAGGGTCTCCTTGCTAGTGATAGTGAAATCAACATCGAATATTGCTAATTTTTCCATTATACCACCTGTGAAAAAACCCCGGTGCAAGCCGGGGTGTAATAAACTGGTTGTCTTATTCCTCTTCCTTCTCTTCCTCTTCCTCATACTCGTCTTCATCTTCAGCGTCAAGGAGTTCATTGTAAGCATTTGCTACAACTTCGAACTCTTCCTCTGTAAGAAAAACAAGCTCTCCATCCTCGCCCATTGACTTGAGCGGAGTAACTGTTTCGTCTGAGTTGAGGACAAGCACATAGAGCTCTCCATCAAATTCAAACTCGTCAACTACAGGATATTCCGATGTAGTTCCGTCTTCGTTCTCGAATGTGACCATATGCTCATGCTCGTGGTCATGATCATGGTCATGGTCGCAGCCTGGTCCGTGCTCGTGATGATGTCCTGGTTCATCCATGCAGTTGCATCCTGTGGATTCACCTTCGCAGCAGCAGCCTTCTTCATTATTGGCTTCGTTTCCGCAGCAGGATTCATCAGCTTCGCTTCCGCAGCAGCAGCAGCCTGCCTCGAGCTCTTTGTCTTTATTGATATCTGTCATTTTATTCCTCCATCTTGCCTTTAAGCATAAGTAATATAATCAGTGTAACACAAATAGATATTTTTTGAAGATGTCAAATGTAAATTTAAGCTCATTTTCAACATGGATTGAATTGAAAATGATACCATATCACAACTTCCAGGAAGCAGAGCAGAAATATGCAAGGGAAGGTCATTAGCTCTGACCTTCCCTGAAGCCTATCTGTTTATAGCTGCAGTAAGAGGAGGTATTACCTGCTTCTTCCTGGACAGTATGCCCGGGATATACACTGAGTTGTTGACCAGCTCAACGTTGAAAGCCTTGTTAATAAGCTCCTTGTGCTTTCCGACTGCTATTATCTCCGAGCCTTCCTTATATATGTCAGTGAGTATCAGGGCAATCATAGTGAAGTCTCCTGTCCTTGCCTTAAGCTCCATGGCTTCAATGAGCGGCTCCTTCAGGTCCATAATTGAGTCTGCATCCATCGAGTACACCTGAGCCACTCCGACCTTCTCGTCGTCATATGAGAAGACCTTGAAGTCCTGGTTCAGTATCTCGTCCGGGCTTCTTCCTGCGAGGGATGTGCCGTACTTGAACATCTCAAGCGCGAAGCTGTTGACATCGATGTCCGCAAGCATCGCAAGCCTTTCCAGTGTCATCCTGTCTACGTTGGTTGCAGTGGGGGACCTGAAAAGGAGAGTATCGGATATTATTGCTGCGCAGAGTATTCCCGCTATCTTTTTAGATGGCCGTATACCGTTCTCGAAGAAAATATTAGCAACTATTGTTGATGTGCTTCCCACAGGCTCATTCCTGAAATATATGGGAGTCCCTGTAGCCACATCAGCTACCCTATGGTGGTCTATGATCTCAAGGATTTCTGCATCCTCAAGCCCGTCGACGGATTGACCGCGCTCATTATGGTCGACCAGGATGACCTTTTTCTTCTTTGCCGAGATGAGGTGATACCTGGATACTGTTCCTGCAACCTTGCCCTCTACGCTGACAACCGGGTAACTCCTGTACCTGGTCTCTGCCATCACGCCTCTGATATCTTCTATGAAATCCTCCGAAGAGAAGTATATGAGCTTGTCGGTTCCCATGACATGCCTTACCGGGACAGCCTGTGTTATAAGCCTTGCGGTGGTAAAGGTATCATAAGGAGTGCTAAGTATGGTCACTTTGTTTTCCCTGGCCTTTTCAAGAAGCTCAGGGCTGATTGTGTTGCTCGTAGTCACAATGATGAGGGCAACCTTCTTGTCTATACAGAGCTCCTGAGAATCAACCCGGTCTCCGCAAATCGCAATGTCTCCCTCCTCCAGCATCTTTGAAGCGGTTTCGTTGGATCCAGATAAGACAAGTATCTTGCCTGAATATGCCTTTCTCGACTTCTCAATGCTTACCGGCTTGGCAGTAAGGGTATCGATTATGTTTTCAAGCGTCACGCTGGCTTTGCCAAGTATGGTGTTGTCCCAGACATCCATGTAGCTTTCAGTCACATTTGTAACTGAGACCACTCCCATTAGAAGCTCATTGTCATCGATGACAGGAAGGCTCTTCACATTCTGCTTGCGCATCAGGTTCCATGCCATCTTCAATGTGATGTCAGGGCTGACAGGGGTTATCTTGTCAATATCCATGTCCTTCACCTGGAGCTTTACGGTTTCAATCAGCATAGGAGGCTCGACCTCAAAATGGTTAAGTATGAAGCTTGTCTCCCTGTTTATCTCACCAAGCCTTACAGGAATAGCATCTACAGTTCCCGTCTTGTTTTTGAATTCAGCATAGGCCAGTGCTGCACATATGGAGTCGGAATCGGGATTTTTGTGACCTGTCACAAAAACAGTGTCCTTCAATTCATAGACCTCCTTTTATCATAAAAAATATCTGATTTTGTAAAAAATAAGCCTGCAATACAATCACAGGCTTTTTTGACGTTATTTCCTCTTCATCTGGATCTGCCTCTTCGGAAGAGGTGTATCTGTCTTGAAGAGATCCTTCTTTGTTGTTATGTTCCTGATGTTCTTGATATCGAACATATCAGAGCCTGTCTTGCCTTTTTCACCCTTCAGCCCCTGGAGAAGCACTATGTTTCCCTGGCCGATAGTCATGAATTCAGGCTTCTTGAACCATTTTGACGCTTTGTACACTGCCCTGAGCACGTTCTTCTGGCCTTCAGGCTTGATTATTACAGTTGCAACCAGCTTGTTGATAAGCCCGAAGAGTATCTTCTTCTCCTCGACCTTAATTGACAATACGGTACCGTAAGCCTGCGCCATCCTGTCACCGTATTTCTTCAAGTAGCTGTCTGCATAGTATTTCTGCAGTTTGTCTTTGAACCCCATTATAAAACTCCTTTGATTGTATGATTGCTGATGATAATTATAGCATAACCTTCAGGAAAAAAGTATAAAAAATACTACGATATCCTGAAGCACCGGGTCCAAGTGAAGCTTGTTATGTTAAAATGGGAATGAATAAAGAAACCGGGAGGATTAAAAATGGATAATAAGATGATCGCCAGTATGATTGACCATACTCTTCTCAAGCCGGACGCGACTGATGCCCAGCTGCGAAAGCTTTGTGAGGAGGCAGCCAGGTATTCGTTCTGGAGCGTATGCATCAATCCCTGCAACATCGAAAAGGCGAAGGAGATGCTTGAAGGCACTGACGTCAAGATCTGTACGGTTGTCGGATTCCCACTGGGCCAGATGACTACTGAATCAAAGTCCTTCGAGACAAAGGAAGCTGTCTTCAGAGGTGCCGATGAGATAGACATGGTAATCAATGTAGGAAGGCTCAAGGACAAAGACTACGATTATGTCAAGGAGGACATCGAGGCTGTTGTGCTTGCGGCTGGAGACAAGCTTACAAAGGTCATAATAGAGACATGCCTTCTGACTGACGACGAGAAGGTTACAGCATGCGAGATAGCTAAAGCTGCCGGTGCAACCTTCGTCAAGACTTCAACCGGATTCTCGACAGGCGGGGCTACAAAAGCCGACATCGCACTTATGAGGATGACTGTAGGCAAGGAAATGGGAGTCAAGGCTTCCGGTGGAGTCAGGACCTACGACGATGCCATAGCCATGATAGAAGCCGGAGCAACCAGACTCGGGACATCAGGATCAGTAGCTATAGTCACCCATGGCGCATCTGATACTGACTATTGAGGTAAGCTTACATAGCACAATCCATGGAAATGAGGTATTTGGATGCACAGAGACATTATAGACTCCGAGCTTCTGGGGAAGATAATTGACATTCCTGACGAGCTCAAGGGAAAGGTCCTCGAAATATTCATCAGGGAGTACGAGGATGATGACAAGGAAGTTGCTGAAATGGCTATAAAGATGCAGAAGAGGGCGAAGCGCGTAGCCTACCTTGGAAAGGAAAGCGAGGTCTTCTTCTTTACGCCGGACGAGCTTCCGGATGACAGGAGAAGAAAGCTGCTATCCAAGATGAAGGAGTACGGCTACCAGGTGGAGCATAAGGAAGGGTCGCTTAAGAATCAGATAATTACCCTTTCCTGGAAGAACGTATAGCCAAGTATCATATTTATTATAATTTAATATATCTGACAGCATGGATGAGGCGGAGAATTAATTTCTCCGCCTCATGTTGACTATTATATTCGTGATCACATTTCCGAATATCACGAACCCTATCATTATTACTGAAAGTATGTATGCGATGTCCCTGAAGCCTTCCGGAGTTGTCGTCATAAGCTGGTATATGTAATAGAGTATCACTGCAGCCCCAAGGAATGAAGGTATGTGCCTGATGTAGACGTTTCTTGTGAACAGACTGACTATTATGCTGTAGATGCCGCCTCCAAGGAAGAAGGCCCCCAGTATCAGAATCAGCCTGATTGTGCTTGAATCCATGCTATGCTCCTTTCGGACTCATTATGTAGTCCACTCGTTGTACTCAGATTATATCATCAGAAGACCTTAACTTAATTACAAATCCAAGACAGGTGGTGCTAATATGTCAGATAATCAGCTCAGCAAGGATTTTTTCGAAAGGGATGCCCATATAGTTGCAGGGGAGCTTCTCGGAAAGGTAATCGAAGTGAGGGATGGCACAAGCCTTTGCAGTGCAGTGATTTCAGAGACAGAAAGCTATTCCGGCTTCGATGACAAGGCCTCCCACGCATTCGGCGGCAGGGTGACTGAGAGGAACAGGGTGATGTATGGAGAGCCGGGGGTAATATATGTTTATCTGGTCTACGGAATGCACGTGCTTCTGAACATAGTGACAGGAAGCCAGGGGTTCCCTGCAGCTGTACTTATCCGGTCTGCTTTGCCAAAGGACGGTACTTCAATCATGTCAGAAAGAAGGTTCGGCAAAAGACCTGACCAGCTCACGGTCAGGGAGATGGCGTCTCTTGCCAAGGGTCCAGGCAACCTTACTAAGGCACTGGGGATAACCATGGATGATTATGGAAGGCAGGTAAACGGGATATACGGACAAAGGTCCATATTGCTCCTGGATTCAGGATTGTCTCCAGAGTATTATTCATCTCCGCGTATCGGTGTGGATTATGCAAAAGAATGGGCGGCGGTACCGTGGCGGTTCTGCATAAAGGACGGCTTTTCCAAGTTCTGAAAACCTTTGGCAACTTTTGAAAGGCACTCTGCCATCTTCTGCGGTATCATCAGCTTGTAACTAAAAGCGCATGGAGGTAATTATGAAAAAAGGTTTGAAGATTGTAACAATCGGTGGAGGATCCAGCTACACGCCGGAGCTTGTGGAAGGCTTCATAAAGAGACACTCGGAGCTTCCGGTATCAGAACTCTGGCTTGTTGACATCGAGGATGGCAGAGAGAAGCTCGAAATCGTAGGCAACCTTGCAAAGAGAATGGTGAAGAAGGCCGGTCTTGATATCGAGATCCATCTTACCCTTGACAGAAGGGAAGCACTAAAGGATGCAGACTTCGTAACGACCCAGTTCAGAGTAGGACTTCTTGATGCAAGGATAAAGGATGAGAGGATCCCCCTTAAGCACGGCTACATGGGACAGGAGACAAACGGAGCAGGCGGACTTTTCAAGGGCCTGAGGACTATTCCCATAGTCGTAGGAATAACCAGGGACATGGCGGAGCTTTGTCCTGATGCATGGCTCATCAACTTCACAAATCCTGCAGGTATGGTTACTGAAGCGCTTCTGAAATATGGATATACCAAAAAGGTCATCGGACTGTGCAACGTACCTATAGGCATGGAGAGAATGGCAGCTGAAATACTTGAAATGGACCCGTCAAGGATAAGGATGGACTTCGCCGGACTCAACCATATGGTTTTCGGCAAGGAGATATATGTTGACGGAAAGCCTTTCATGAAGGAATTCATCGAAAAGTACACTGATGCCAATGTTGTCACCACCATGAAGAACATCAAGGACTTCAAATGGGAGCCAGATTTCATAAGAGGCATCGGAGTCATCCCATGTCCTTACCACAGATACTACTTCAAGAAAAGGGAGATGCTCGAGTCCGAGCTCAAGGCATATGCCGAGAACGGAACAAGGGCTGAGACAGTCAAGAAGCTTGAAGAGGAGCTGTTCGAGCTCTACAAGGATGAGACCCTCGACATCAAGCCGCCTCAGCTTCAGGAAAGAGGAGGCGCCTACTACAGCGATGCAGCATGCAGGCTCATCAACTCAATATACAATGACACCATGGACATACAGCCTGTTAACACTATGAACAGGGGTGCACTTGCTGACATCGCCTATGAATCAGCGGTTGAGGTAAGCTGCGTAATCACAAAGAACGGTCCTGTGCCTCTTTCAATGGGACACCTTCCGACTGCGGTCAGAGGACTTGTGCAGCAGATCAAGGCCTTCGAGCAGACAGCAGCAGATGCTGCAATGACCGGTGACTACAATCTGGCTCTTGCGGCAATGACAATGAATCCTCTGGTCCAGGAGGATGTTGATGCCAAGGTCCTTCTCGATGAGATGCTTGAGGCTCACAAGGACCATCTTCCGCAGTTCTTTGTGAAATAACAACACGCAACGTGATAATCATACCAAGTGACCGCTTGGAAAGAGGCTTCGGAAACACCGGAGCCTCTTCACATTTATAACATAGTTTTGAACAATGCTTGAACATTCATTTTATGCAATGTGATTGGCTCAATTGTGGATTATAATAGAGGTAACAAAGACAGCAAGATTAGGCGAAGCGGCGGGAGTGATTCATATGACCGACAAGATAATGAAGGAAATGGAAGGGAGATGGTTTCTACAGTACTCAGGCTGTCCTATGTGGAAGGCCGGGAACATAGACACGATCTCCTTCAATTATACTCTCGAGCACAGGGGCGAAGAGCTGGTGCTGAAGGATGTGGTGGAATATAGGAAAAACGGAAGAATGAGGGTGAAATCCGGAATAGACATACCGGGTGATGATGGAAGGACATTCCAGTGGAGAGGAATCGGAGTCGGAAGCAAGCTTTTCAGGGGTAAGTCCAGGATACTGTTGAATGAGGACGGAATACTTGTAATATGGTTCGAGAGGACCTTAGGATCCCAGGAATCCATAGACGTACTTACAAGAAAAAGGCATCTCACCAGCAAGGAGAGTGAATATATACTGAGTATCCTTGAAAAAAATGAAGAATACTCAAGGTTTATAGGTAATATAGATGCTGTCAATATAGGATGATGAAATTTTCCACTTAAATTAATTGAAAATTTTGTTAATTCACCAGCCGTTAACCTTTAAAAAGGTTGGCTCTTGGGTTAAAATATAATTAACATAACTACTTACACTGCAAGGGGGCTATAACATGAAAGTATCTATTTATGCTAAGAACATCGAACTAACTCAGGGTCTGAAGGAGGCTGTAGAGTCCAAGCTTGGAAAGCTGGACAAATACTTCAACCAGCCGGTTGAGGCAAGGGCATCGCTTAGCGTAATAAAACTGAATCATACCTTCGAGGTGACGATCCCCTTCGGGCACGTGCTCCTTAGAGCAGAGGAATCCACTGATGACATGTACAAGTCCATCGATATGGCACAGGATATCCTCGAGAGACAGATAAGAAGGTACAAGACAAGAATAGAAAGGAGACAAAGCGGAGAATCTGTAAGATTCAATGATACTGCCTTCAACACAAGGTATGAAGAGGAATTGAAGGAGCCAAGAATCGTAAGGACAAAGAAGATTTCAATAAAGCCTATGGACAAGGAGGAGGCAGTACTTCAGATGGAGCTTCTCGGACATGACTTCTACGTTTTCGAAGATGAGAACGGAGACATGGGAGTAGTCTACAAGAGAAAGGACGGAAACTACGGCCTTATCGAGAAGGAGCTTGAGTCCTGAAGTCAAAGTGAAGGAAAATACAGGGAGCCGATGGCTCCCTTTTCAATTTAAAGGAAATTTTAATATATTTTTGGCATCATATCACTTGGAGGTCCTGTTGTCACTCAGGTTGATATGGGCCGAGAATAGATGGTATAATGTTATCTGTGCCGATGTGCACATTTTTCTTGAATGCAGGGAAATCCCCTGCAATAATTTGGATGGGGTTGAAAAGATGGGATTATTCGACAAGATTTTAGGCACCTACAGCGAAAGAGAAGTCAAGAGACTGCTGCCATTGGCAGACAAGATCGAGGCTTTGGATGCCGAATACCAGAAGCTCACTGATGACGAGCTGAAGGCTAAGACTGCCTGGTTCAAGGAAAGGCTCGCTAATGGAGAGACGCTGGATGATATACTTCCTGAGGCGTTTGCCACAGTCCGAGAGGCTTCATGGAGAGTTCTTGGCATGAAACACTTCAGAGTGCAGCTGATAGGGGGAATCGTGCTTCATCAGGGCAGGATAGCCGAGATGAAGACCGGTGAAGGTAAGACCCTTGTGGCAACCCTTCCATGCTACCTAAACGCACTCGCTGGTAAGGGAGTCCATGTTGTCACAGTCAACGACTACCTTGCAAAGCGTGACCGCGACTGGATGGGCCAGATCTATGAATTCCTGGGGCTTACATGCGGTGTCATACTGCACAGCCTCACAAACGCAGAGAGGCGATATGCTTACAGCTGCGATATAACCTACGGAACAAACAATGAGCTTGGCTTCGACTATCTGAGGGACAATATGGTAGTCTACGCTACAGAAATGGTACAGAGGGACTTAAGTTTTGCGATAGTGGATGAGGTTGACTCCATACTGATTGACGAGGCAAGGACGCCTCTCATAATATCAGGGCAGGGTGAGAAATCAACAGAGTTCTACAGGGTAGCTGATTTCTTCGTGAAGAGGCTGCAGCAGGAGACAGACTACACTGTCGATGAGAAAGCCAGAACCGTACTGCTTTCAGAAGAAGGCGTGGCCAAGGCTGAAAAGACCTTCGGAGTTGAAAACTATGCAGACCCTAAGAACATGGAGCTTCAGCACCATGTATCACAGGCTCTCAAGGCGAATTACCTGTTCAAGGCAGACAAGGACTACATGGTCAAGGACGGAGAAGTCATCATCGTTGATGAGTTCACCGGAAGGCTCATGGAAGGAAGAAGATATTCCGAAGGACTTCATCAGGCCATCGAGGCCAAGGAAGGAGTTAAGGTAGAAAGAGAGTCAAAGACTCTTGCTACTATAACCTTCCAGAACTACTTCAGGATGTATACCAAGCTTTCAGGCATGACCGGTACAGCCCTTACTGAAGAGAACGAATTCAGGCATACCTATGGTCTTGATGTCATAGCAATTCCAACTAACCTTCCAATAAAGAGGGGAGACCATCCTGATGCAATATACAGGAATGTGGAAGCAAAATACAAGGCTCTTGTCACCGAGATAAAGGAATCCCATGAGAAGGGACAGCCGGTTCTTGTTGGTACCATTTCAATAGAAAGGTCCGAGATTGTTTCATCACTCCTTAAGAGAGTCGGTATTCCTCACCAGGTGCTGAATGCAAAGTACCATGAAAAGGAAGCAGAGATCGTATCACACGCTGGCGAGCCAGGTATGGTAACCATAGCTACGAACATGGCCGGAAGAGGTACTGACATAAAGCTTGGAGAAGGCGTTGTAGGCAACGGCGGTCTTAAGATACTTGGTACGGAGAGGCATGAATCAAGGCGTATAGACAACCAGCTGAGAGGACGTTCAGGAAGGCAGGGAGACCCGGGAGAATCCAGGTTCTATCTGTCACTTGAGGATGACCTGATGAGGATATTCGGATCTGAAAGGCTGTATGGGATGATAGACAGCATGGGCCTGGAGGATGATGCTATTGAGTCCAAGATGGTTTCAAAAGCAATCGAGAATGCCCAGAAGAAGGTTGAAGGAAACAACTTTGACGTAAGAAAGACGCTCCTCGGCTATGACGATGTCATGAACAAGCAGAGAGAGGTCATCTACGGACAGAGGAGACAGGTCCTTAACGGCATGGACCTTAAGGACAATGTCAGGTCCATGATGAGGAACGTAATAGACTATGCGGTTGGCGTTCATCTGACAGGAAGCGCGAACCGAGCCGATGAGATGAAGAAGCTGAAGGATTTCCTTGGCGATATCATACCGTTCGAAGGAAGGGTTGATGCCAATTCCCTGATTGAACTATCAAATGAGCAGATAGAGGAAAAGCTCTATGATGAGGCTGAGAATATCTACCAGGAGAAGGAAGCTGAAATCGGCGAACAGATGAGGGAAATCGAGAGAGTCATACTCCTCAGGGTTGTCGACACCAAGTGGATGGACCATATCGACGATATGGATCACCTTAAGAAGGGAATGGGGCTTCGTGCCTACAAGCAGCAGGACCCTGTACAGGCATACCAGTTCGAAGGCTCTGAGATGTTCGACCAGATGGTGCAGTCAATCAACAATGATACAATAAAGTATCTTATGCATGTTAGGGTAAGGAAGGAAGAGGAGATCGAAAGGGAGCAGGTCGCTGTCGAGACTAAGACCAACTATGACGACTCACTCGCCAAGGAACCCGTCAAGAAGGGCACAAAGGTAGGAAGAAATGATCCGTGTCCTTGCGGAAGCGGAAAGAAATTCAAGAACTGCCACGGAAAAGACGCAAAATAAATAGGGAGGACCCGTCAGGGTCCTTTCCCCTATAGCTGACAAAATGATGAAGGAGTTGGTCACATGCTGCTTAAACTTGCAGAAGCGCTGAACGATGTCAAAGGTATGAAGGATAGTTTGGAAGAAATCCGGGTGTCACTTTGACGTCGAAGCACTGGAGAAGAAAAAGGAAGAACTGATACACAAGATGTCCGAACCTGGCTTCTGGAATGATTCTGAAAAGGCCAGGGAAGTGTCCAGGGAACAGAAGATGACCGAAGACCGGATCAATGGCTACAAGGCATTGAAGACCAGGATTGACGAGATAGAAACACTGGCGGAGCTTGCGGAGGATGATGACGACATGGCTCTGGAAGTTCTTGCGGAAATAGGATCACTGAAGGATGCACTTGAAGAAAGGAAGGTGGAAATCCTCCTTTCCGGTGAATATGATGATAATGACGCCATATTATCGTTGCATGTAGGCGTTGGCGGTACTGATGCACAGGACTGGACCCAGATGCTTCTTCGAATGTACACAAGGTGGGCTGACAAGAAGGGGTATAAGGTAGAAGTGCTTGATATCATTGACGGCGATGAAGCGGGTATAAGGGATGCATCAATAAGGATCACAGGACCTCATGCATACGGCTATCTGAAGGCAGAGAAGGGCATACACAGGCTTGTCAGGATTTCACCTTTCAACGCAAGCGGCAAGAGGCAGACATCCTTCGCTTCAGTGGAGGTCATGCCTGTCCTTACAGAGGAACAGGACATTGAAATCAGGGATGAGGACATCAAGATGGATACCTTCAGGTCAGGCGGAGCGGGCGGCCAGCATGTCAACACTACAGACAGTGCAGTAAGACTGACTCATCTGCCTACAGGAATAATTGTCGCCTGTCAGAATGAGAGGAGCCAATATTCCAACAGGGATACGGCAATGAAGATGCTGA
The DNA here is from genome assembly GCA_002428415.1 of Clostridiaceae bacterium UBA6110. Taxonomy (GTDB): domain Bacteria; phylum Bacillota; class Clostridia; order Clostridiales; family Clostridiaceae; genus Youngiibacter. Next base: position 2,962 of record DIWI01000098.1, on the reverse strand, counting down.
AATCCAAGCTTATTGAGCTCAAAGAGAGGGCACACAAGGAAAAGATCGAAGACCTTGCCGGAGTGCTCAAGGACATGAGCTGGGGCAGCCAGATAAGGAGCTATGTATTCAATCCTTATAACCTGGTAAAAGACCACAGGACACTTGCCGAGAACGGTAATGTGACTGAAGTCATGAACGGAGACCTCGATCTGTTCATCTCGGAATATCTTAAGCAGTCGAACAACGGAACAATAGAACTTCAGAAATAGGAGCATTATGGATATACTTCAAAAGATAGCAAAGGAACTGGGAGTCGCGCTTTCACAGGTTGAAGGCGCAGTGAAGCTCCTTGATGAGGGTGCCACTGTACCCTTCATAGCAAGATACAGAAAGGAAGCCACAGGATCACTTGATGATGAAGCACTGAGAAAGCTCGCTGAAAGGCTTGTATATCTCCGTGCCCTCGAAGAAAGGAAGGAAGGCATCCTTAAATCCCTTGAGGAACAGGGTGTGCTTACTGACGAGCTCAGGGCGGATGTGCTGAAGGCAGAGACTCAGACAAGGCTTGAGGACATATATCTGCCCTTCAGACCAAAAAAGAGGACGAGAGCTACAATAGCCAGGGAGAAGGGGCTCGAACCCCTTTCCATCCACATCATGAAGGGAATGGCTGATGTAAGGAAAGAAGCGCAAAAATACATTTCCGAAGCAGTAGCGACTGCAGATGAGGCTATAGCAGGTGCAATGGACATCATTGCGGAATCTGTGTCAGAGGATCCGGCCACAAGGGGTTCACTTAGAGCTCTCCTTGCCAGAACTGCAGTCATAGTCACATCCGGAAGCAAGGAGAATACTCCATACGAGACATATTATGACTATAGGGAAGAGGCAAGAAAAATGCCTGGCCACAGGATCCTCGCAATAAACAGGGGGGAAAAGGAAGAAATCCTGAAGGTCTCCATCGAATCCGATACCGAAGGCGCAATAAGGGACTTAAAGTCAAAATTCCTTTCAGGCAGGGAGGAGAATGATTCCATAATCCTTGAAGCCCTGAAGGACTCCTACAAGAGGCTTATTTTCCCTGCACTTGAAAGAGAGCTCAGGAACGCGCTTACAGAAAAGGCCGAAGACGGAGCAATCATCGTATTCAAGGAGAACCTGAAATCTGTGCTTATGCAGCCTCCTGTCAAGGGTATGGCTGTCATGGGCTATGATCCGGGCTTCAGGACAGGTTGCAAAATAGCCGTACTTGACGATACAGGCAAATTTCTTGAGAATACCACCATCTACCCTACGGTACCGCAAAGGGACGTAGACGGGTCTATAAAGAAGCTTAAGACGCTAATAAAGAAGCACTCGGTTTCGGTGGTCTCATTAGGCAATGGCACTGCATCGAGAGAATCCGAGGAGGTCCTGGTGGAGCTGATTGACCAGCTCAAGAAGGAGGGCACAAACCTTTCTTACGTCATCACAAACGAGGCAGGAGCCTCCGTATACAGCGCATCTGAGCTTGCAACAAAGGAATATCCGGACCTTGATGTTACAGTCAGGGGAGCGATATCAATAGCGAGAAGGCTCCAGGACCCGATGGCGGAGCTTGTAAAGATCGATCCGAAGTCAATAGGAGTCGGCCAGTACCAGCACGACATAACTAAAAAGAAGCTCGATGAATCCCTCACCGGAGTAGTGGAGGACTGCGTCAACAAGGTGGGGGTTGACCTGAACCTTGCGACTCCGTCACTTTTGTCATACGTATCAGGGATAAACAAGACCCTGGCGAAAAACATAGTAGATTACAGGGACGAGACAGGAAGGTTCGCCTCGAGAAGCGATCTTAAGAAGGTAAAGAGACTCGGAGACAAAGCATTTGAACAGTGTGCAGGCTTTCTGAGGATTACCGGAGGCAAGGAGCCGCTTGACAGGACATCGGTACATCCGGAGGCCTATGCTGCAACCAGGACTATACTAAAGGAGCTCGGCTTCAGCAAGAAGGATGTAGAAGCAGGAAGCCTCAGCGGGATCGAAAAGGCCGCTCAGGAATTCGGGCTTGCAAAGCTCATGGAGCTCACCGGACTTGGAGAATATACAATAAGGGATATCCTGAAGGAGCTTACAAAGCCCGGAAGAGACCCGAGAGATGAGCTTCCGAAGCCTCTCTTCAAGCAGGGTGTCATGGAGCTTAAGGACCTTCAGGAAGGGATGATACTGACAGGAACTGTAAGGAACGTATCGGATTTTGGAGCGTTCGTTGATATTGGCGTCCACCAGGACGGACTTGTCCACATCAGCCAGCTTGCTGACGTATTCGTCAAGAATCCCCTCGACTTCGTAAAAACTGGCGATGTCGTGGAAGTAAGGGTCCTTGAGGTCGACATACGAAGGAAGAGGATAAGCCTCTCAATGAAGGGACTTGGAAAACGAAAGTAAATTCAAATGGCGCACCGATCTGGTGCGCCATTTGAATCCGAAAATATTAAGTTCACTGGCACATGCCTTGCTGCCTAACTCTTCGACTTTTCCAGGGCTCTTTCCTCAAGCAGGGACAGCAGCTTCTTGAATTCTACGAGGTCAAGGTTTCCTATCTTGCCACGGTATGACCTGACAAGGATGTACAGAGGGTCTTCCTTCTTCATTGGCTCCATATCGGCAACCAGGATGAGAAGCTTGCTTACAAATTTTGTGAGGCCGTCGTATGTATTGCTATAGAAGCTGTCCTTATACAGTCCGTAGGGATATTGGATTGTGAATGTATCGAGAAGCTTGTAGCCTTCTTCAATCATTTCCGTGTAAAGGGATACCATTGTCATTAGCAGTTCACTCCTTTTCAATCATTATAATGTCAATTGACATTTCTTTCAATAAATAGGTTCTCCAGAAGCAAATGTGTTCAGGAAACGACCATGTAAATATTACATTTTCGAATTGACAATAATATAACGGTATGCTATTATGAATTTGTAAAAATAATAGCGTCTTCAGG
>DIWI01000004.1:40052-45878 GCA_002428415.1 Clostridiaceae bacterium UBA6110 | reverse complement strand
AGTTTGGAGCATGCGAAATAAGTCAGCCCCTTGCCAGTCTCCTCATATTCCTTGTCCCACATCTCCCGGAAATGGTTGTATACGAACCTTGAACAACCGATTGTCCTGGCAATCAGTATTTCCTGTTCCTTATTCGGATAGATGCGGTATTCATAGGCCTTATGTTTAAGCAATGCAATCACCTCCACCAATTTCCAAACTTCCATTGTCTCATTTCTTCTTCTGATTCTCTATGTACTGACAGATTTGCTCCTCGGTATTTTCACTCACAGTTGCGACAAAGTAGCTGGGATTCCACAAATGACCACCCCATAACCGATTCTTCAAATCAGGATGCCTCTCGGATAAAAATCCTGCAGATACTCCTTTGAACGCTTGTATAACGATTGGGATATAGTGCTGAAGTTTTCATTCAAGAAGCTGGGGTTATAGTCATTATGCGTTCTAATCTCCAGGATATACACATATTCATCTGAAACAATCTGATTTAACAATTTCTTAACATTTGTCCAATCTGGATATCATGACGGTACTTTACGCACCAGACCAAATGATATTGGATTGAATAGACATATCCTCGTCCATAGTTTATTTTAGACATAAAACGCCCCAAATCTGTATTAACATATTTAGTATGCTAATACCATAATTTAAGGCGTTAGTAATCTTTATTACTTGCTATACGTTATTACCTGAATTTAGAGTCAGCTCTGACTTTGCTTGCTAACTCACGACTGAAGTCACGAGTTTGCGCAAGCTTTTTAATCAACAATTATAGCATAATTGTTGTATAATCTTCCTATGAAGAGCTTAGAGGGGGCGTGTTTATGGCTATGCACGAAAGAGTAGGTAGCGGCTTGCGGGGATTTGACAGAGTCATTGATGATATGCGCCTGGGGGACAATGTTGTCTGGCAGGTCGATTCGATAGATGACTACCGGAATGTTGCCGTGCCATTTGCTGAAAATGCGTTATCTGAAGGAAGAAAGCTCATTTACTTCAGGTTTGGAATGCACGAGCCCATTCTGAATAATTCCCTCTTTACAAAAAAATATGAAATTGATTCGAAGAAGGGATTTGAAAGCTTCGCTTCAGAGATCAGGAAACTCATTGAGAAGGAGGGCCTGAAAGCCCTGTATGTTTTCGACTGCCTTACAGACCTTCTTGAATTCTGGCATTCGGACCTCATGATTGCGAACTTTTTCAAGGTTACCTGCCCTTTTTTGTATGACCTGGAAACGATAGCCTATTTCGCTATAATGAGGAATTCCCATACATACAGCACCATAGCCGGAATAAGAGAGACAACTCAGCTGCTGCTAGACCTGTACAATGTCGGCGGCAGAAGGTATATACACCCGCTGAAGGTGTGGCAAAGATATTCCCCTACAATGTTCTTTCCGCATCTTGTGGAGGGAGATGAGGCCTCAAGCATAACCTCAAGCATGGAGGTGGCAGAACTATTCTCAAGCCTCGACAGGGGGAAGGACAAACTTGACCATTGGCAGATAATGCTTGGAAAAGCCGGAGATACATTGACCAAGGACAAGATGGCCCAGGAAGATATCAAGCGGGAGCTCATGTCCACCATAATAGGTGGCGGACAGAGGATGTTTGACTTATGTGACCGGTACTTCACTCTTGCAGACATACTTGCTGTGGCATCGAGGGAGATTGGGACCGGATTCATTGGTGGAAAGAGTGTCGGTATGCTCGTTGCAAGAAAGATACTTGAGAAGGAAGCCGGCGAGAAATTTACAAGGTATTTGGAGCCTCACGACTCTTTTTATCTTGGATCAGACATATTCTATACCTACATTGTGCAGAATGGCTGGTGGAGCCTGAGGACAAGGCAGAAGACCAGGGAAGGCTATTTTTCGCTTGCACCTGAGCTGAAGGAGAAGCTTCTTAAGGGTAAATTTCCTTCAATCATAAAGGAGCAGTTCTACCAGATGCTTGAATACTTTGGGCAGTCACCGATAATTGTCAGGTCCAGTTCGCTCCAGGAAGACAATTTCGGGAATGCGTTCGCAGGAAAGTACGAAAGCGTATTCTGTGCGAACCAGGGTACTCCTGAAGAGAGATATGAGGCGCTGGAGCAGGCGATAAGAAATGTATATGCCAGCACCATGAGCGATGATGCACTGAACTACAGGCTGAACAGGGGACTGTCTGAAAGCGATGAGCAGATGGCAATTCTGGTGCAGAGGGTTTCAGGTGATTATCATGGACCCAACTTCTATCCTCATCTTGCTGGCGTAGGAAACTCGACGAACCTATACGTCTGGGACAAGGACATCGACATCACAGCTGGAATGCTCAGGATGGTATTCGGACTCGGAACCAGGGCTGTTGAGAGAAGCGTAGGGGATTATGCTCATGTCGTATGCCTTGATAATCCAATGAGGACACCGCACATCGGCTACGGCGATGAGAAGAAGTTCTCCCAGCATTATGCGGATGTCATTTCCATTGTGGAGAACAGTCTGCTTACAAGAAACGTGGATGAGCTTGTCAGTGCAGAAATTGGTACGGACAGGAGCCTGTTTGCAAGCATTGATTTCAGAAGCGAGGAGTATCTGAAGGAAAGAGGATACTCGCTAAAGTATCGTCCGATAATCATGGATTTCAAGAAGCTGCTTTCTGAAACTGAATTCCCTGGCCTGATGAGAAGCATGCTCGAGCTAATATCCAGGGTTTATGAATACCCTGTGGATATTGAATTCACAGTAAACTTCACTAAGGAAGGCAGGTTCAAGGTAAACCTCGTACAGTGCCGGCCGCTCCAGACCAGAGGATTGGGGACTCCTGTTGAAATGCCAAAGCCAGGCGACTGTGAAAATTGCCTGATCAGGTCAAAAGGCAATTTCATGGGTGGAAATGTGAGGCTTCCTCTTGATTACACCATACTCGTGAAGACAAAAGAATACCTGAAGCTTGACGAGCAGGGCAAGTATGAGGTAGCGCGCACTATTGGAAAGCTTAATGATAGCCTGAAGGGGTATGGCGTGATGCTTGTCGGTCCGGGAAGGTGGGGGACTACTACTCCGACACTTGGAGTGCCGGTCCATTTTACCGAGATATCAAACATGGCTGTAATTTGCGAGGTTTCTTCCGCAGAATCAGGATTAATGCCTGAACTTTCGTTTGGCAGCCATTTCTTCCAGGATCTTGTGGAGACAGGGATTTTCTACGCTGCCATATTTGATGGTAAAAGCGATGTAACATACAACCCCATGCTGATCATGATGAAGAAGAACCGCCTGAACAATTTGATTGCCGGGGCTGACCACCTTTCTGAAGTCATACATGTCGCATCGACTGAAGGCATGGAGATATTTGCAGATATTGTAAGCCAGACTCTGGTATGCAGATAGGCAGGATTTTATTGGAAGATAGGCTTACTCTGCAAATTTGCAAATCAGCATAACCATTGTATAATTGACTGGCAAAGCAAAGGAGAAGATAACAGATGAGATTTGTCGTAGATACACATACACATACTATTGCAAGCGGGCATGCTTACAGCACGATTCAGGAAATGGCGAAAGGTGCAGCAGATAAAGGAATCGAGATGATGGCTGTGACCGATCATGGACCAGACCTTCCGGGAGCACCAGGCTTCCTTTATTTCCATAATCTTAAAATCCTGCCGCCTACAATACATGGGGTAAGGATAATAAAGGGTGTCGAAGCTAATATCATGGATTTTGACGGATCTATCGACCTGCCGGAAAGATTTCTTAGTAAGCTTGATTTCTGCATGGCAGGCTATCATGAGCCCTGCCTTAAGCCAGGGAAGGTTCATGACCATACGAAAGGAATGATAAAAGCTCTTGCAAATCCATTGATAGACGCTGTATCCCACCCGGGGAATCCAAAGTACCTGGTTGATATAGAGGAAGTTGTTCTTGCAGCAAAAGAGCATGGAAAGCTGATTGAGATCAATAACCATTCCTTCGCGGTAAGAACCGGAAGCGAGGAGAACTGCAGGCTCTTTGCAATGCTGTGTAAAAAGCATGGGGTAAGGATAGTGACTGGAAGCGATGCTCACTTCAGTGACAGCGTAGGCGAATTCGGAAAGGTATACAGACTTCTCGAGGAAGTCGGGTTTCCTGAGGAGCTTATCCTGAATACCTCGGTCCAGAAGGTGGATGCCTATATCAAAGAGAGGATTGATAGGATACACAGTCACACCGAGAGAATTTTGTTCTGATATTAGGACGTTCGAAAGAACGTTCTTTTTTTGCAAGGAATTTCAGGGAAAATAGAAGAAGCAGCCAGAGGCTGCTTCAATTCAAGCGACATATTAACGGATTTACTTAAGCTTATAGCATAAGCCTAAGAAGCCCCAGCCTTTTTTGCCATTTTTCTTCAAGGTCAGATAGTATTTTTTCGTCAAGCACCTCTATCTTGCCGAAGGTTGTAAGGAAAGCAACATCTTTGACCATAAAGGACATGATAAGGTCACAGGCCCTGCTGATGAATTCCTCGCTGATTTTTCCGCGTATGCTCATTTCCTTCAGGTAGCCCTCAAGAAATTCCCTGAGCTGAGGGAAGGCGAGGTAGTTGAAGCCCTTGATTTCACTGAATTGTATCGCGTTTGAAATATAGATCCTGGTTATATGGATATTGTCAAAGTAAAACCTGTAGAAGCTATTAGCTATGACCTTCAGGTCGGATTCAAGGTTTTCGAATGAAAGCTTGTGGAAAATGCTGTTATAGCTTAAATCCGCCTTGCGTCCATACTTATCAAGCACATTGATATACAGGTCATGCTTCGTCTTGAACATCCTGAAAATAGTAGCTTCGCTTACATTTGCAGCTTTGGCGATCTCAAAGGTGCTGGTTTCGTTGAAGCCCTGTCTTGAAAAAAGGAGAAGCGCAGCTTCTTCGATCTGGTCTTGAAGTGATCTTCTCATTACTTCACCTCCCGTATGCTTGTCAGATCCAGGAAGTATACGGTAGTTTCTTCTACCATATCATCCAGCCTTGTGCTGAACCCGTCCTGGTCTCTGCTTGTCAGGAGTTCAAAGGTCTTGCTGAACACATAGCTCGAAATGAAGTCGACCAGCACATCAGATTCAGTTTCTACCATGATACCCCTGCTCATAGCTCCTGTAAGATAGTGGCTGAACATTTCGTTCTGGTCGGAAAGAGCTCTTGAGATATCCTCAAGAACACTTTCCTTGACCAGAGATCTCTTTATGAGAAGCCTGAATGAAGGTATCAGCTCCAGGTCAATATCAAACATTGTCTTTATCATTCTTTTCAGGTCGTCATGCAGATTGCCGGTGTATTCAAAAATATTGAATTCGATTCCGATTGCCTTGTTGGCGAAATGCTCTATGGACGCATGGAAGAGCTTTTCTTTGGATTTGAAGTTCCGAAACAGGGTGCTCTCATTTATCTCGGCAGCCTTGGCAATATCTGCGGTTGCTGTGCCTTTGTAGCCTTTTTCCATGAACATGGGATATGCAGTTTCGATAAGCCTTGTCCAATTGTCACTCATATAATAACACCTTTCCGCTTTTTGATCGGTTCACCTATAATATACCATATTTGCGAGCAGACTCCACACTTGGGCAAGCGACAGAAAACATTTCTGCACGTAACCGCTATCATTTATTTTTCATCCATATTGACAACGTTTAACAGCAGAGCTAATATTGAAGTGACCACTTGCATAATTGAAGTATAAAACATGCAATCAAATAAGTAAATACATGCGCAAGATAAGGAGTGATATTTTTTGCAAATCAAAGGAATGATACGCAGCAATGTCTATTATGACTCTGTGTCACTGATGCAGATCTCAAGGGCAGT
>DIWI01000004.1:0-40043 GCA_002428415.1 Clostridiaceae bacterium UBA6110 | reverse complement strand
GGAATGGGTACGGACATGAACAAGGAGCTTCTTCAGACAGCCGGTCTGCTTTTCGATGAAGCCAGGAATGCAAAGCCAAGTGACCTTATAATAGCTTTTGTTGCTGATGAAGGCACCAGTGAAGAAGATGTGCTTGCTCTTGTTGACAGGAAGCTGAACGAGAAGGCCAAGGACGAGAAGAAGGAGGATGCTCCACCATCATCGATTGGGTCAGCCATGAAGAGGTATCCTGACATAAACATCTCGCTGATATCCCTGCCCGGGACATATGCAGCTCAGGAGGCAAGAAAAGCACTGAACAAGGGACTCCATGTAATGCTCTTTTCAGACAATATCTCTGTCGATGAGGAAATTTCCCTCAAGAGGCTTGCCCATGAAAAGGGACTGCTGATGATGGGGCCGGACTGTGGCACTGCAATCATAAATGGTAAGGGGCTATGCTTCGCAAACAAGGTAAAGGCAGGCGGAATAGGAATTGTCGGGGCGTCCGGTACAGGAACTCAGGAAGTCAGTGTGCTTATTGACCATATGGGTGGCGGAGTATCCCAGGTACTTGGCACAGGTGGAAGAGACCTTACACTGGAGGTTGGAGGAACTATGATGCTTGATTGCATCGATGCGCTTGACAATGACCCGGCTACTAAGGCGATTGTACTGATTTCAAAGCCTCCTGTAGAATCAGTTGCCAGAAAGATACTTGAAAGGGCAGGAAGCTGCAGCAAGGATGTAGTGGTATGCTTCATCAACAGCCCTGAAAGAACGGATGACGGTAGACTCCACTTTGCATCAACACTTGAGGAGGCAGCCAGAAAAGCAGTTGTCCTCACAGAGGGACATGCAGTCTCCCTGGTTGATGAATGGAACATGGACGAACTACGTGGATTGTCAGAAAGGCTATCTGCGAACGGACAGAAATACGTCAGGGGACTCTACTGCGGTGGGACACTGTGTGATGAAACTGCAGCCATTTTCGGAAAGGCGCTGCCGGAGGATGTATACAGCAATGTTGGCAAGGTAAAGCAACTCCCTGATGCGTCACAAAGCATTGCACACAGCTTTGTAGACCTTGGTGACGACAAATTCACAGTAGGCCGTCCTCATCCAATGATAGACCCTGACCTTAGAAACAAGAGGATAGTTGCTGAAGCTCTTGATCCGGAGACTGCAGTGGTATTGTTCGATGTGGAGCTTGGCTTCGGGTCCCATAGGAATCCGGCAGGGGAAGCGGCCAGGGCTATTGAAAAAGTAAAAGCGGCACTTAAGGAATCCGGACGTGAAGTGCTGTTCGTAGCATATGTGCTTGGTACAAAGGATGACCTGCAGGGATATGATAAGCAGGTGAGCCTGCTGAAGGAACAGGGGGCAATCGTAGCAAGCAGCAACGCAAGGGCAGCGAGACTTTCGCTCGAATTGACAGGAGGTGCCAGATAGATGGGTGCGATAAATGAACTTTTTACAAAAGACCTGATGCCAGTGAACCTTGGCATGGAAATGTTCAGGGAGGACCTGGAAGCGCAGGGTGTACCTGCGGTACAGGTGAAGTGGAATCCACCGGCAGGGGGAGACCATAGGCTCATGGAAGCGCTTATAAAAATTGGCGACAGCGATGCTGTAGACAGGGCAAATGACAAGACCATAGAGATCATGATGAGCTCGAAGCTCATACTGACAGGAGTATCCAGGGCGATAGACGTGGTTCCGGGGATGACAGAGCGGACGATATTGCATGCAGGACCTCCTATAAGATATGAGGATATGCCTGGACCGATGAAGGGAGCCGTAATAGGAGCTCTGATATATGAAGGGCTGGCGGATGGACCTGAAGCGGCGGCAGAGCTTGCTGTATCAGGAGAGATAACCTACTCCCCATGCCATGACCACCAGATGGTCGGCGCAATGACTGGAGTAACCTCAGCGCACATGCTGGTCCATGTCGTGAAGAACGAGACCTATGGAAACTATGCTTTCTCGACCGTCCATGAGGGATCAGGATATACGGTGCAAAGGTACGGCTCATGGGATGAAGGCGTCATAAGGAGACTTAAGTGGCTGGACAGTGAGTTCCGACCGGTTCTGAACGATGCGCTTGTTAGGGCAGGAGGAATCGATGCCGGAGCAACAATATCGCAGGCATTGCACATGTCCGACGAATGCCACAACAGGAACAAGGCATCAAGCGTGCTTTTCTACAAGCAGATACTTCCACATCTCCTCAGATCCGAATATGACAAGGAGACAATACTCAGGGTATCAGAGTTCATCAATGGCAACGAGCATTACCATCTGAGCATTACCATGGCAGCGAGCAAGGCACAGCTGGATGCTGCGACCGGAGTTGAAAACAGCACCATCGTCACAGCTCTTGCAAGAAACGGAAAAGACTTCGGGATAAAGGTAAGCGGAATGGGAAAGGACAAGTGGTTCACTGGACCGGCGCAGCTGGTCGACGGACTGTTCTTCCCTGGATTCAGCCAGGCAGACTCAACTCCTGACATGGGTGATTCGGCGATTTCTGAAACTGCCGGCCTTGGAGGATTCTCACTTGGCAACGCCCCGGCGATAGTCCAGTTCGTTGGAGGAACTGTTTCGGATGCAATGTCGTATGTAAAGAAGATGTACGAGATCACATGGAGCGAAAACAAGAACTATACAATACCATTCCTGAACTTTAGAGGCACACCGGCGGGAGTCGACATAAGGAAGGTAATAGAGACAGGAATACTTCCCATAATAACAACGGGCATAGCCCACAAGGAAAGGGGAAGAGGCCAGATAGGAGCAGGAATTGCAAATCCTCCGATGGAATGCTTCGAGAAGGCGATCCTGGAGTTTGCGGAGAAATTCGACTCATAGCCAATACTGACAGGGTAACCAGCTGCCGGAAATACCGGCAGCTAATATAAAAAAAGGAGTACAAAAATGACAAAGTCAAAGGGTAAGATCAAGCTCAGCACATGGATGATAATTGCATCGGCTCTTGGAATAATATGCGGACTGCTATTCGGAAAGACCATGGGAAACATCAAGTTCCTTGGTGACATTTTCCTCAGGCTCATGCAGATGTCGGTGGTGTTCCTTGTAATGGGAGCCATAACTGAAGCCATAGGAAGCCTTGACATGCATGATATCGGAAAGCTTGGAGGAAAGACAATCGCACTATTCGTAGCTTCTACTCTCTTTGCTTCTTTCGTAGGAGTCATATTGTCACTAATAATCAAGCCAGGTATCGGAGTCACCGGTGTCGAAGGCGCAGCCTTCACAGGTACCCTTCCTGAAGGAAATCCGCTTAATCTTCTTGTTAACTTCTTCCCGAAGAACATTGTGGAGTCGATGGCAACAGGAAGCATACTTCAGATAATAGTATTTTCGATTTTCCTTGGACTTGCACTATCCATGCTTAAGGGAAATTCAAGCGCCCAGGCAGTGTTCGGATTCGTCAAGGACTTCAATGTCATAATAATGCAGATAGTCAAGATAGTAATGAATTTTGCTCCCATAGGAATATTCGCCCTGGTAGCTGCGCTTACAGGAACATCAGGAATAAACATGCTCATGGCTCTCGGAAAATTCCTCATAGCCCTTACTGTAGGATGCATTGCAGTTCTCCTTCTTATGGTCGGAATCGTATCGGCATACGGTAAGCTCAATCCGCTAAGGCTTATAAAGAAACTCAACAATACGATAATCGTAGCGATAACCACGACTTCATCGGCAGTTTCACTTCCTGTGCAGATGGAGGATTCAGAACTCAGGATTGGTGTAAGCAGAAGGGTTTCAAGACTGGTAAATCCGCTTGGGATGAACCTTAACAGCCATGGACTGGCGATAACCGTTGCAGTGGCATGTATAACCGTTGCCCAGTTCTTCGGGATCGAGATGAACTTCACTAACTACATCATGATAGGCGTAATGTCCACCCTTGCCACTTTTGCCAATCTTGCAGTTCCTGGCGGCGCCCTGGTCACCATGGCAATAGGATTCTCAATGACAGGCCTTCCGCTTGAAGGGGTTGCCATAATGGCAGGTGTAGACTGGTTCGCAGGAATAATCAGGACACTTCTCAACGTGGTTGATGATGTTCTTATTGCGGTAATCGTCGCCATAAGCGAAAATGAACTGGACAGGGACATTTTCAACTCAGACGAGTCTCCAAAAGCAGAGACTGCAGCCTGACAAAAGATAAAGTGCTGAGGGTATGACGGCACTTATCCAGGATTTGTCCGGGAGGTGTGGTATTGAAAAAAATCAGTTTCAGCATACAGATATTGATAGCATCTGTGCTTGGGATACTTGCAGGCATAATCTTCGGTGAAGATATGGGTAATGTGAGCTTCCTCGGAACGATATTCCTGAGGCTCATCCAGATGTCAGTAGTTTTGCTTGTAATGTCAGCCATAATTGAATCCGTGGGCTCAATCGAGCCCGCGGACCTTGGCAAGATTGGAATCAAGGCTCTTGTGCTGTTTATAGTGACTACAGTTATCAGTGCTGTAATGGGCGTTTTCATGGTTAACATAATAAAGCCTGGCGTCGGTATCACAGGGGTACTTCCAGGAAAATACGAGGGGCAGATATTCAGCATCAGCATACCTCAGCTGATTACTGAATTCTTCCCTAAGAATGTCATGCAATCAATGGTTGAGGGCAACATGGTTCAGGTTATCGTGTTCTCAATTTTCTTCGGACTGGCCATATCACTTACAAGACAAAGCGAGGGTTCAAAAAGGGTATATGCACTCGTCGTGGATTTCGGAAAGGTAATAATGGAAATCATAAAAATAGTAATGAGGTTTGCACCGATAGGAGTTTTTGCCCTTCTGGGCAGCATTACCGGAACGATTGGCATTGGTGTCATCGTTCCGCTCGTTAAGTTCCTTGCAGCGACCTTCATCACCTGCCTTGCAGTGCTTGTTTTCAATCTGGGCATTGTATCGGCATATGCGCGGGTTAATCCGATAAAGGTGCTGTACAAGCTTAAGAATACGATAATCGTATCAATAGCGACAACATCTTCAGCAATTTCACTTCCTGTACAAATGGAGGACTGTGAGAAGAAATTAGGCATAAGTCCGAGGATATCAAGGCTTGTCAATTCGCTTGCAATGTCCCTTAACAGTGACGGCCTTGCGGTGACGATAGCAATATCGTGCCTTATGATCGCGCAATTCTACGGCATAGAGCTCAACCTTCAGCAGCAGATAGTGATAGTAGCAGTTTCGACGCTGTCCACACTTGGTAACCTTCTGGTCCCAGGAGGAGCGTTGGTAGCAGTATCGATAGCGCTAAACATGACCGGGCTGCCTCTTGAAGGAATAGCACTTATAGCCGGAGTGGACTGGTTTGCAGGTATTGCCAGGACCTTCCTGAACGTCGTTGATGACGTGCTATGCACATTCTTCATTGCAGTAAGTGAGAAGGAATTTGACAGGGATATATTTGACAGAAATACTTAAATCATATGGGAGGCTAATTTTTTGGGAAAGAGGATAGTTGTTGCTCTGGGGGGCAACGCACTCGGAAACAGTGTAAGCGAACAGCTGGCTCAGGTATCTGAGGCTGCGGTTTCGATTGCGGACCTGGTAGAAACCGGGAATGACCTTGTGATAACCCATGGGAACGGGCCGCAGGTCGGAATGATACATAAGGGGCTGAACCATTCATACTCTGAAGGTGTGATAGGCACTGAAATGCCTTTCGCAGAGTGCTCTGCTCTTAGCGGAGGCTACATCGGATATCATATCCAGAACGCACTGATAAATGAATTCAAGAGAAGAGGCATAGAAAAACAGGTAGCGACGGTAATAACCCAGGTGGTTGTGGATCCTCAGGATCCGGCATTTTTGAATCCATCCAAGCCAATAGGAGAATTCGTATCCTATAATGAAGCTGAAAGGATAGCAGAAGCGAAGGGATATGTGTTCGTGGAGGATTCCGGAAGGGGATACAGAAGGGTCGTGCCTTCACCTCAACCTGTCGACATAGTCGAGATTGAGGCAATCAGGAAGCTTTCCGATGAAGGCATGGTAGTGATAGCATGCGGCGGAGGAGGGATACCTGTTATAGCGGTGGATGGAGGCTATAAAGGCGCAGATGCGGTAATTGACAAGGATGCAACCTCAAATCTTCTGGCTGAGCTGCTAGATGCGAATGTACTCATGGTGCTTACGGCAGTAGATAATGTGGCTATAAACTTCAACAAGCCTGATATGAAGAAGCTCCAGAGGGTGTCCAGGACTGACCTTGAGAAATACGTGCTTGAAGGTCACTTCGCCAAGGGATCTATGCTTCCGAAGGTTCTGGCTGCTATAGGCTTTGTCAGGAACAGGCTCGGCAGGGAGGCAGTGATAACTTCACTTGAAAACTCAGCCCTGGCCATTGCTGAAGGAAATGGTACCATAGTATATGAGCCAGCGCTTTAGCTGGATCGTGCAATATCTGAAGAAATATTCGAAGTATAGGAAGGACCTGTGTGAATGTACACAGGTCCTTTCAGTCAGTTCATTTATGCTTCTTAAGAAGGGTTCCCCAGGATACCTTGTCCTTCCCGAATTTGTCCCGTATGTCATCTATGGCCTTCTGGATCCTGTCATCCTTGTCATCAGAAAGGGTTGAATCATCAGCGATAGTTGTGAAAAGGTCCAGCTGGACATCAGACGGTGCTTCAAATCCAGACAGGCTTATACCAAGCAGTCGGACCGGTTTTCGGGTATCCCAGTTTTTTTCAAGAAGCTCGCAGCCGCAGGTGAAAATCCGTTTGGATATGTTAGTGGAAGCTACTGTCATCTGCCTTGTAATGGTAGTGAAGTTGCTGTATTTTATTGTGATCTGGACCGTGTGCCCGGTTTTATTGTTTTTTCTTGCTGTTGCAGATATCTCGTCTGAGAGCCGCATCAGAATTTGTTTAGCCTTATCGATATCAGTGGTGTCCTCGGAGAGTGTGACTGACTTGCCGACTGACTTCATATCCTCATGGTGACGGGGAGTTATTGGATCACAGTCAATACCGTTTGCGTGGTCATGCATAGCCCTGCCGGCTTTTCCGAATTTTCTTAAGAGAGCTGCTTCATCAGCTGATGCAAGTTCTCCTATGGTCCTGATACCAACTTCTGAAAGCTGCTCTTCTGTCTTTTTTCCAATACCGTACATTTCCCTTACAGGAAGAGGCCAAAGCCGTGTCTTGTAGTCATTGCCCTGAAGCCTTGTTATGCCGAGGGGCTTCTTGAGCTCGGAGGCCATTTTTGCGAGAAACTTGTTCTCTGCAATTCCTATGGAGCACCATAGGCCGAGGGTTTCACTGATATCATTCATGATGAGTCCTGCGGCGTGGACCGGGTCGCCGAAGTGCTCTTCCATTCCGGTCATGTCGAGCCAGGCTTCATCTATGCTGTTCTGTTCTACGGCAGGGGAGTAATGTGAGAGAAGCTCCATGACCCTGTCTGACATTTCACTGTAGAACCTGTGGTCTGGAGGAACAACAACGAGGTCAGGACAAAGCCTCAAAGCCTGGTTAAGAGGCATTGCAGTCTTTACGCCGCAAGCTCTTGCATCATAGTTGGCTGCAAGAACTATGCCGGTTCTCTTTTTTGGATCCCCTGCAACCGCTGAAGGCTTCCCTTTGAGATTTTCGTTTCTGGTCATCTCGCAGGTGACGAAAAAGGCGTTCATGTCTACCAGGAAAATCACTTTACTTTCAGGTGCCAATTCCATCCCTCCTCGAAATCATTATCTTCACTTGGATTCTATCATCTTCTTAAAATTTTCAAAATATGGAAAAGTTAAAAATTATTTTTATGATAACGATTCAATCATGAAAATAATATTTTTAGCTGTTGAACTTAATTAATGATTTTGTTAATATATTAACGTTGCAAATGGTATTTGTTATTTGGAGGGAAAAAAATCAATGAAAAGAATGCTCAAGACAATATTGGTTTGCCTGGCATTAGTTACTATGGTAGCTGGAACTGCAGCATGCGGATCCAAGAAGGCTGAAGGCAAGTTCAACCCTGGAACATACGAAGGCACTGCAAAGGGCCATGGCGGAGATGTTAAGGCGAAGGTTACTGTTACAGCAGATAAAATAACTGAAATTGTGATAGATGCACCTAATGAGACCGAAGGTATAGGTTCAGGAGCTGCAAAGGTTGTTATTGAAAACATCATGAGCGGTCAGAATCTTGCTGTCGATACAGTAAGCGGAGCTACGGTTTCGAGTACTGCAATGATCGCTGCTATCACTGCGGCACTTGAAAAGGCCGGTGCTGATATTGAGGCACTCAAGAAAGCGACTTCTACCGCTACTGTAGCGAAGCAGGAAGACCTTTCTACCGATATCGTCATAATCGGAGCAGGCGGAGCCGGAATGTCGGCAGCAGTTGAAGCTGCAACTGCAGGCAAGAAGGTAATAATAGTAGAGAAAATGCCGATTGTCGGCGGAAACACAACAAGGGCAACTGGCGGAATGAATGCGGCAGAAACTTCAATACAGGCTGCAGCAGGAATCACAGACACAAAGGAAACCTTCTACAACGACACAATGAAGGGCGGAAAGGACAAGAATGATCCGGCGCTTCTTCAGACAATGGTAGACAATGCTGCGGCTGCAGTTGACTGGATAAACGAGCTCGGAGGAGACCTCAAGAGGGTTACTCTCTCAGGAGGAGCTACAAATCCGAGAATCCACACACCTGTTGACGGTTCAGCAGTAGGACCGGTTGTAGTCAAGGTTCTCTCAGCGAAGCTTGAAGCGCTAAAGGTAGAGATAATGCTCAATACTGAAGCTACGAAGATCCTTACCAAGGATGGAGCGGCAGTTGGTATAGAAGCAAAAGATGAAAATGGGAATCCTTTCAAGATCGAGGCAAAGGCTGTAATAATAGCTACCGGCGGATTCGGAGCCAACAGTGAAATGGTTGAGGGCTTCAGGCCTGACCTTGTTGGATTCTCCACAACTAATCACAAGGGAGCAACAGGAGATGGAATTGTCATGGCTCAGGCAGTTGGAGCTGACCTTACCGATATCGGTGAGATCCAGATACATCCTACTACCGATCCTGAGACAGGATACATGTTCACTGAAGGACTCAGAGGCGATGGAGCCATACTTATAAATGCTGAGGGAAAGAGATTCACAGATGAGCTTCTCACAAGGGATGTGGTATCTGCGAACATACTCAAGCAGACTGATGGAATCGCATACCTTATAACCAACGAAGAGATGAGAGCGGAAAATGCTTCGCTCGCCGGATATGTTAAAAAGGGATACGCTGTTGAGGCTGCAACCCTTGCAGATCTTGCAAAGGAGCTTGGAATGGATGCGGATGTCATTGTGAAGACAATGGCTACATACGCTGAGGCTGTCAAATCAGGAAAGGATGCTGAGTTCAACAGGACTCACCTGACAAAGTCTCTTGAAGCGGGACCATACTTTGCACTGAAGGTAACACCTGGAATCCACCACACCATGGGCGGACTTAAGATCGATACAACAACTCACGTGATTGGCACAGATGGAAAGGCGATTGCCGGACTGTATGCAGCAGGCGAGGTTGTCGGAGGAGTTCATGGAGCTAACAGGATAGGCGGAAATGCCGTAACAGACATAATAGTATTTGGTAAAATCGCAGGAAAGATAGCTGCGGAAGAAATGAAATAATCAATTGGACCGGCTTAAGACGTGAGGTTAGCTCATCGTTTCAGCCGGTCCTTTTCATTTGAAATTACGGTTCTCGATTTCTGTAACAAGGTCATATGTGTACTGACGCTTTCCGCCTTCAAATTCAGTCGTGAGCCAGGTTTCAGCAATAAGCGCTGCCAGCTCCGTGCCGAGCACCCTGCCGCCGAGGGCCAGAACATTTGTATTATTGTGACTTCTGGACATTTTTGCGGTATATGGATCCGAGCATACTACGCATCGTATACCCTTGAACTTGTTTGCGGCAATAGACATTCCGACTCCTGTTCCGCAAATTAGTATTCCACGGTCTGTCTCGCCCTTTGCGACAGAAATTGCGACCTTCTCAGCTATCGGGGCAGAGTAGCAGTGGGCCGGACCGTTTGTTCCGTAGTCAATAACTTCGATTCCAAGCCTGTCCATAAGCTTCATGATGGTTTCCTTTAACGAGAGTCCTGCATGGTCGTTTCCAAGAGCTATTTTCATGCTTTGCCATCCTCCACATCAGACTTCACCAGAATCTGGTCGCCAGGATGAACTGAACCGCCTCTTACCACCTTGCAGTAAGCACCGTGAAGATGCATTCCGCAGTTCCCTTCCCTTTCAAAAACCGGGCATTCAGGATGACATTCCTTTCCTGACTTTGTAATTTCAATTATGGCCTCACCGATTGCAAGTCTTGTTCCGCATGATGTCAAAGTATAATCAATACCTCTTGTCAGGAGATTCTCTGCAAACCTTACGGTGCAGAAGCCGTCCTTTCTTTCTTCATAACGGTATAGTCTTGAAGATTCGTCGAAAAGGCTGATTTCTCTGCCTGCTTTTCCTCCAAAGACATCTCCTTCTATTCCGAAGCCTTCAACTAATACGGCTTCATCTGCGGATTCTGCAGGAACGCCTCGCACCCTCTTTATCCTTACTTCTATCAGCTCCACTTTATGCATGCCTCCTTAGCTCCATTTTCTTGAGTATATCATCATTATGTTAAAGGTGCACAATTGCATTTAACAAATTGGGATACAGGCAATCAATTACTAAATATTTTTGAGAACGGCTAAAATCAAAGAAGGAAATATTTGCGTGTTTGATTGCTGAATCCTAAAAATAATTTAGATATCCAGAAAAATATTAAGAATATTGCACTAAAACGTATCTGTAAACGTTTAACTTAGTTAATTGATTAACGTGATAACGTTGACATGTGAAAAAAGCTAAAGTATAATTTGAATCGTACTTAGGAAAGCATATGCGACCCTGTCTTAAGACCATATACACATATCCCGCACAATTAAAGTCCGGGAAATCAGCGCCTGTAAAGAAAACGTTTACGGAGCTTACCTGACTT
This sequence comes from Clostridiaceae bacterium UBA6110, assembly GCA_002428415.1. Lineage (GTDB taxonomy): Bacteria > Bacillota > Clostridia > Clostridiales > Clostridiaceae > Youngiibacter. Next base: position 29,025 of record DIWI01000004.1, on the reverse strand, counting down.
GAACACAACCAAGGGCATTTTAAGTGCAGAATTAGAGTTGGATTAAAAAATAAAGGATTAGGAGTGTTTAAAATGGGTCAAGTCCATGTTTTACCTGTCATCATACTGGTAATCTATATGACCATGATGTTCTCCATCGGTTACCTTACCAATAAGTTCTTCATCAAGACAAGCACGGACTATATGCTTGCTGGAAGAAGAATGGGAGTGCTTATGATAGCGAGCTCTCTTTCAGCGAACAACATCGGCGGAGGAAGCACAACCGGAGTTGCCGCAAAGGCTTTTGCCGGATGGGGAATGAGCGCAGCATGGTATGTACTGGCTGCTGCAATAGCGATGATACCTCTTGCCTTCTTTGCTCCAAAGATAAGGAAGACAATGGCAGTAACAATCCCGGAAGTTGTAAACCGAAGGTTCGGTGATGCAGCAGGAACTTTCACAGCTGTTCTAAATGTACTTTCGCTGTTTTTCCTCACATCATCACAGATACTTGCAGCTGCGACAGTAATAAGCGCCATAACAGGCATACCTCTCAATGTTGCTATACTTATAAGCGGAATCATAATAATTGCTTACACAAGCCTAGGCGGAATGTACGCCGATGCTCTTGCAGACGTAGTACAGTTCTTCATCATATTCTTCGGACTTCTAATAGCCCTTCCATTCATAATTGAAGGAGCCGGAGGATGGGAAGCCGTATCCAATTTGCTTCCACCGGTAGAGCTGAATTTCTTCAAGATCGGACTTCCGACCATACTCGGACTTATATTCAACTATTTCTGCACATTCCTGTCAGGACCTGAAATGGTAAGCCGTTTCGCATCCGCACAGGATGAGAAGACTGCCCAGAAGGCAGCTGTGCTCTCAGCGGTCATGATGGCAATGCTTGCCTTCATACCTACACTGATCGGACTTATTGCTCTTGCTGAAAATCCTGGCCTCGATGGAGGAAAGGGTACATCAGCGCTCATGTATGCGACAACGAACTATGCACCGAGTTTTGTAACAGGCCTCGTTTCTGCTGCGATAGTCGCAGCTACGACCTCAAGCGCCGATTCGAACCTGCTCTGTGCTTCGACAATACTAGTAAAGGACATCTATCAGCGCTACTTCAATCCAGATGTTGAAGACAGAAGACTGATCACAATAACCAGGCTCAGCAATGCAGTGATTTGCATGGTATCCATGGGCATAGCCCTGTTCAAGATAAACCTGATAACCCTTAACCTGTTTGCATTCGCACTCAGGACTGCAGGACCTTTCGCGGCATATGCTCTGGGAATGGTAGTGCCTAAGGCGACCAAGAATTCAGGTATAGTGTCGATAGTAGTCGGATCCATAGCGGTAGTTTCATGGCAGCTGCTTGGAGGACCATTCAAGATACTTCCAATAGTATTCGGAAGCTTCTGTGGTGTAGTAACATTCTTCCTTGTAACTAACATCGAGCTTAAGATGGGCAAGCCTTCAGCACCTTCAGCATTCCTTGAATAGGGAATATAAAAAGTAATCCTCAACACAAATACCATACCGGGATGGCGCAAAGCTTTCCCGGTATTATATTTTGCAAACAAAACAAAGGAATTTTCGCTTGGTCTATTTACAAATTATAATAATTATTAAATAATAAGTAATATCAACTAAATGAATAAGGGGAGAAAAGTATGAAAAAATATGTATGTACGATATGCGGCTATATTCACGAAGGGGACATGCCTCCAGAACAGTGCCCGATCTGCAAAGCGCCAGCTGGCAAGTTCATCGAGCAGTCAGGAGACCTTTCATTTGCTGACGAGCACGTGATTGGAGTTGCACAGGGAGTTGACGAGAGGATAGTTGAAGGACTCAGGGCCAACTTCATGGGCGAGTGCACAGAAGTCGGAATGTACCTTGCGATGTCCAGACAGGCAGACAGGGAAGGATTCCCTGAGATAGCTGAAGCGTATAAGCGTATTGCCTTTGAGGAAGCAGAGCATGCTGCAAAGTTTGCAGAGCTTCTCGGAGAAGTGGTGGCTGCAGATACCAGGAAGAACCTCCAGGTAAGGGTAGACGCTGAGCACGGAGCATGCCAGGGTAAAAAGGATCTTGCAACACTTGCAAAGCAGCTTAATCTTGATGCAATACATGACACCGTACATGAGATGTGCAAGGATGAAGCCAGGCACGGCAAGGCCTTCAAGGGTCTGCTCGACAGGCATTTTGCAAAATAGAAGATACAACAGAGGACATGGCCAAAATGCCATGTCCTCGTTGCTTTCGGAGATTATCATAATGGCATGATACTATAAGGCAGTTTGGATTTTGCTTATGGCGCGAAAATCGGATCATGATTACAGCGAGAACGTCAAATTCATCGCACTCAGATTCTACGAACATTGTTAAGAACAGGAATAATCAGCGTACGGAAAAAATGAAGACTTTGGCATATTTCGATGGTAAAATGATAAGAAAAACATCATCTAAACGATTACATAAAATAAATGGATAAATTGTAAAGATTACGAACAAAAAGACTTGCACGGGCTTTATCATTCGCATAAAATAAAGTCAGGGTCATATTGAAATTGCAGGTGGTGCACGGGGAGCGCTATTGAAACACAATCGATGTTAAATATGAATCTGCACTTTTTTCAGCATTTGAACTGACGGTAACTTAACTTATTAGGAGGGAAACATGAAAAAGATAATCAGCATGATTTCAACACTTGCACTCGTACTTTCATTCACCGCGGCTTGCGGAACCAAGACCACCCCGACAACACCAAGCGCAACTGCTGCACCGACAACAGCACCATCCGCAACAACCGGAGGCAAGTTCGCAGCAATCGCCAAGGGGGATATCAAGGTAGGAGTCATACATATCGGTAACCCTGCAGATGGCTCAGGCTATACCTACGCTCATGACCAGGGAATAGTTGCCATGCAGAAGGACCTGGGACTTGCAGACAGCCAGATTATAAGAAAGAACAACGTTAATGATACTGACCCTACAGCTACGGAAACTGCAGTACGTGAGTGCATAGAAGAAGGCGCCAACGTGATTTTCGCAACGAGCTGGGGATATATGGATACAATGGAAGCGCTCGCCAAAGAGTATCCTGAGGTAATCTTCTCACATGGAACAGGGTACAAGAGCAACGGAACTAACATGAACAACTATTTCGGCAGGATCTACCAGGCAAGATATCTTTCTGGCATAGTAGCCGGAATGAAGACTGAGTCGAACCTGATCGGATTTGTTGCAGCAATGGGACAGGATAACTCAGAGGTTACAGGTGGAATCAACGCATTCGCGATGGGTGTATACTCAGTGAATCCTGATGCCAAGGTATACGTTAAGGTAACTAACAGCTGGTACTCGCCAAGCGAGGAGACCAATGCAGCGAAGGCACTTCTTGCTGAAGGCTGCGATGTCATAGCACAGCATGTTGATACTCCAAACCCTCAGCTTGAAGCTGAAAAGGCCGGAGCATTCGGAATTGGCTACAATTCAGATATGTCCAAGGATGCGCCAAAGGCTACACTTACATCTGCTGTCTGGAACTGGGGAGCATACTACACATGGGCTGTAGAGAAGCTTATAGACGGAACCTGGGAAGGTGAAAACTACTATGGCGGAATGAAGGAAGGAATGGTAGACATTTCCCCTCTTAATGAGAGCATAGTTGCACCGGGAACTAAGGAAGCTGTTGATAAGGCAAGGGCAACAATACTTGACGGTACATTCAACGTATTTGACGGTGTTATAGAGACTAATGATGGAAAGACTGTCGGAGAAGCTGGTAAGACTCTTGATGATGGAACCATAACCGGAAAGATCAACTGGTACTTCAAGACCGTTACATTGAAATAACGAAGCAGGCAAAGTAAGGGGTGGGTCATCTCTCTGGTTTTCGGATACGAAATGAGATGGTCTGCCCCATAATTCTTTTCATCGTCAAATTACAGGACTGGCTACATATGCCAGGGGTCAGAAAGATGGGAGAAAGTATGACAAAAGCAAGTGAAACTAATTATGCAATCGAACTTAAGGGAATAACCAAGACCTTCGGCAGCGTTGTCGCGAACAGCGACATTAACCTTACCGTAAAGTGTGGCGAGATACTCGCGCTTCTTGGTGAGAACGGTTCTGGAAAGACAACGCTCATGAATATGCTGTCAGGGATCTACTATCCTGACAAGGGCTCGATTTCAGTTGCCGGGAAAGAGGTATCCATAAGCTCTCCAACAGATGCGATAGAGCTGGGCATCGGCATGATACACCAGCACTTCAAGCTGGTGGAGGTATTCAGCGCCATGGACAACATAGTTATTGGAACGAAGGAGAAGCACCTGAAGCGGAAGGTCCTGAAGGATAAGATAGCAGCAATCAGCGAAAGGTTCGGACTTGAGATAGATCCTGAGAATAAGGTATACAACATGTCAGTAAGTGAAAAGCAGACAGTTGAGATTATGAAGGTTCTTTATCGCGGAGCCGAAATCCTCATACTGGACGAGCCAACTGCTGTACTCACTCCTCAGGAAACCGAAAAGCTTTTTGCGATCCTCAGAAGGATGAAGGAACAGGGAAGCGCCATAATCATAATAACCCACAAGCTTAACGAGGTAATGGCCATAAGCGACAGAGTGGCAATACTTAGAAAAGGACACCATGTCGCTACCGTAATGACTGCAGAGACCAACGAGAAACAGCTTACCGAGCTTATGGTTGGAAGACCTGTAAGCCTTGAGATCAACAGACCCGAGACAGAGGACAGGAAGCCTGTCCTGAAGGTTTTGGATTTGTCTGTTGAAAATGAGCACGGCAACCTGGGGCTCAGGAATGTGAGCTTCAGCTTGAGGAGCGGTGAGATACTGGGTGTTGCAGGCATAGCTGGCAGCGGCCAGAAGGAGCTTTGTGAATCTATAGCAGGTCTTGTGGATATCAAGGAAGGGGCTGTCCTCTACAACAAGAAGAACATAATCGGCATGAGCCCTGATGAAATCATAGAGCTGGGCATAAGCATGAGCTTTGTTCCGGAGGACCGTCTTGGTATGGGTCTTGTCGGGTCAATGGGCATGGTTGAGAACATGATGCTGAAATCCTACAAGAAAAATCCCGGAATCTTTGTAGATAAAAAGCCAGCCAGAAAGCTTGCTGAAGAACTGATCGAGAAGCTTTGCATAGTTACACCCAATGTTGATATGCCGGTAAGAAGGATGTCCGGAGGAAATGTGCAGAAGGTGCTCCTTGGAAGAGAGATTGAATCGAAGCCGAATGTGCTTATAACAGCCTATCCTGTAAGGGGTCTCGACATAAACTCCTCATACCTTATATACGACCTGCTTAATGAGCAGAAGGAAAAGGGTGTCGCAGTGCTTTTTGTTGGCGAGGACCTTGATGTGCTTCTTGAACTTTCTGACCGGATAATGGTGCTTTGCCATGGTGAGCTTAAGGGCATAGTTGATGCCAAAGCCACAACAAAGGAAGAGCTTGGACTTATGATGACGGGGCGCAGCCTGGAAGGAGTGGATTCAGATGAGTGAAAGGACATTGAAAACCAGCGAGCCGTTTGTAAGAACCGTAAAAAGAATTGAAAGATCAAAAAGCGGGATTTTCAAGCTCAGGATACTTGCGCTGGTGCTTGCCCTTGTTGCAGGCGGCCTGTTCCTGATGTTCATAGGATTCAACCCGATAAAGCTATACTCTACAATAATTTCAGGTGCTTTCCGAAGTGAGATGGCAATACAGGCGACAATCAAGATCATGATACCACTCTTGATGGCTTCACTTGGAGTCACTCTCGCATTTAAGATGAGATTCTGGAATGTAGGAGCTGAGGGTCAGATTATCATGGGCGCAATATTCTCATCCTACTTTGCACTTTTTCACAATGACTGGCCACATCTTTTGCTGCTTGCAGTCATGTTTCTTGCGGGCTTTCTTGGCGGAGGCCTCTGGGGACTCATACCTGCTTACTTCAAGGCGAAATTCAATACGAATGAGACGCTGTTTACACTTATGCTAAACTACATAGCTCTCCATACTATATCATTCCTGAGGGATGGTCCATGGAAGGACCCTGAATCATCGGGATTCCCCAAAATCGCCAGATTCGTTTCCAATGCTCAGCTGAACAAGGTTTTCGGAGTGCAGATAGGCTGGATGATCGGGCTAGTTCTTGTAGCTATAGTGTTCATATACCTCAAATACACCAAGCAGGGCTATGAGATCAGCGTTGTCGGCGAAAGCCATGCTACAGCCAAGTATGCAGGTATGAACGTACAGAGGATAATCCTGAGGACCATGCTGCTCTCCGGTGGAATAGCCGGCATTACAGGTATGGTGCAGTCATCAGGCTCAGACATGACTCTTGCTGCATCGGTCGCAGGAGGAGTAGGATTCACAGCAATCATAATCGCATGGCTTGCGGATCTCAATCCTGTCAGCATACTGGTCATATCGTTCCTCTTCAGCGTTTTGGAGAAAGGCTCAAGCGTAATGCAGTCGACATACGGCCTTTCGACTTACTCAGCTGATGTTCTGCAGGGCATCATCCTGTTCTTTGTTCTTGGGTGCGAGTTCTTCATACGTTATAAGTTCATATTCCGTGGAAAGGGAGGTGCCAGGTAATGAATATGTTCCTTAATTTTCTGACAGCTGCAGTACTTGCCGGCACGCCACTCCTGTTCGGTACATTAGGCGAAATCATGAATGAAAAATCAGGCCATCTTAACCTTGGTGTGGAAGGAATGATGGCAATGGGAGCCTGTGCAGGATTCATGGCTGGATTCCTTACTGACAGCCTTGCAATTGCTATCGCAGCAGCCTTCGTCGCAGGAATGGCAGGTGCTCTGGTATATGCGATTCTGACAATCACATTCATGGCAAACCAGAACGTGACAGGTCTGACTCTGACGATTTTCGGAGTAGGCATCTCCAACTTTGTCGGAGAATTCATGCTTACAAGCACCAAGACTACATCCATGAAGCTTCCTGAGAACATCACGCTGCAGCTGGCAAACCTTGATATTCCAGGGCTAAGCTCGCTTCCGGTGGTCGGAAAGCTCCTTTTCTCATACAACCCCTTCGTATATCTCGGCATTGTCATTGCGGTTATTTGCGGATTTTACCTCAACCAGACCAAGCTCGGACTTAACCTGAGGGCGGTAGGCGAGAATCCGGGAGCTGCGGATGCAGCCGGAATAAAGGTTACGAAACTTAAGTATCTGAACGTGCTTCTTGGCGGAGGCATCTGCGGAATTGGCGGGGCCTACTGTTCAATGGTAATCAATGGCGGAGTTTGGATGAATAACAGTGTCAACGGACTCGGATGGATTGCAGTGGCATTGGTAATATTCGCAGCATGGAGCCCAAACAGGGCGATATTCGGCTCATTCATTTTCGGAGCCTTCAATATCCTCAAATATTACCTTCCGAAGGATATCATAGCTGTTCCAAATGCGTTCTTTGACATGCTGCCCTTCATAATAACAGCATTGGTGCTTGTAATGACTTCAATACGCAAGGAAAAGGAAAATTCTCAGCCGGCAAGCTGCGGATCGAATTACTTCAGAGAAGAAAGATAAGTTCAGTGCTAGACGAGAAAGAGGCTTTATTACTGAAGCTAAAATGAAAAGGACTTGAATCAGCTCAAGTCCTTTTTCACTATATCTGACAATGGAGGCTGAAGCAGTCATTATATGGAAATTGACAGATTGATAATTTTTTTGCAATTTTCATGTAAATATTTACATGCGTCATGGGCTCTGTTATACTCATAAAAAGCTGTAAATCAATGTAATTGGGTGGCAGATAAATCTGTTTGGCAGCTATGGATAAATGAAAGGTGGATAATTGATGTACAGCAACAAGTCAAAATTCTATGAGAAGATGTCAAACCGGGTTTCCACAGCGATAAGCAGCATAGAGCTGTTCATTTCAGGGCTCCTTGTTATGGCAGTAGTAATCAACTCATTTTTCTTCGTGGTTTCAATGTACAGGGATATCACTCAGCTCAAGGAGCTTATCAATTACAACAGCTTCCAGCATTACCTCTCATACCTTCTGCTCCTGATAATTGCCCTTGAGCTTGCCATAATGCTTATAAGGCACAAGCCTAACAACGTGGTTGATGTAATGACACTTGCAATAGCAAGGAAGATGCTTATATACAACACAGAGGCCTACGAGCTTCTTATAGGTGTAGTGACAATTGGCATTCTCTTTGCGATAAAGATCTATATCCTTAAGGAGTCACCGGTTCCTGGACGTGCATATGGTGCTGTAAATGAAGAATTGGAAAAATAAGCTGAAGTCCCACGTTAAATGAGATGCTGTCTTAACAATAGGTGAGCGATCACTCACTTATTTCAGCGTCCCTGATCCATGTATATACCCCTAAAGATATAAAAAAATACTCCCCAACTTGCAGCCTAATCTGCAGTTTGGGGAGTATTTCATTTATTACGGTCTAAATATCATAAGGTTTAATGTTAAGCAAGGATGATCTTCTTAACGATATCCTTCATCCCATCCACTGGAACAACCAAATCATGCCTCACAGGTGCATCTTTCAGGTCATGTATGGCATTGGGAATAGCTACTTTAGAGACAGCGTTAAGCTGATCTATCAGGGCGTCATCTGTAATGTCTTCCGGCAGTCTGCCAAGCGCCTTGAGCACTGCTTCAGGGAACTTGTACGGGCTTGCAGTTGATACTATGACGCATGGTGTCCTGTCACCGGTCTTTTCCACATATTTTTCGTAGCTTCTTGAAGCTACTGCGGTGTGAGGGTCCATGACATATCCGGTCATTTCGAAAACCTTCCTTATCTGGTCCATTGTTTCTTCTTCTGTAGCGTATTCTGCCGCATAGTCCTTGAAATTCACCATGACCTCTGGACCTACAGAATAGGAGCCTGATGATTCAAGGCTTCCCATGAGCTTCTTTAGCTCCTCGGTATTGTTTCCTGTGGCGTGATAGAGCATCCTTTCAAAGTTGCTTGATATGAGTATGTCCATTGAAGGGGAAATGGTAAGTACGAACTCTCTGTTCCTGTCATAGGTGCCGGTCTCAAAGAAGTCATATAGAACCCTGTTGTCGTTGGAGGCGCATATGAGCTTGCCTATAGGCACTCCCATCTTCTTTGCATAGTATCCGGCGAGTATGTCGCCGAAATTGCCGGTAGGCACGCAGAAGTTGATGGCTTCGCCTGCCGCGACCTTTCCTTTTTCAACTTCCCTGAGGTATGCCCATGCATAATAGACTACCTGGGGAAGAAGCCTTCCAATATTCATGGAATTTGCGCTTGAAAACTGGAAGCCCTTGTCATCCATTTCCTTCTTGAGTTCCTTATCATTGAAAAGCTCTTTGACCTTGGTCTGGGCGCTGTCGAAGTTTCCCCTGATAGCAACAACATGTGTGTTTTCTCCCTTTTGTGTCACCATCTGGCGTTCCTGTATCGAGCTTACGCCGTTTTTAGGGTAGAATACGATTATGCTGGTTCCCGGAACATCTGCAAAGCCTGCCATGGCTGCTTTACCGGTATCGCCGGATGTTGCTGTCAGGATGACTATGTCCTTGTCGCTTTTGTTCATGACGGCTGAAGTCTTCATGAGGTATGGAAGTATGGAGAGTGCCATGTCCTTGAAGGCTATTGTGGATCCGTGGAAAAGCTCCATATGGTCAATGCTTCCAACTTCTACAACTGGTGCCATCGAAGGATCATCGAACTTCTCATCATAGGCCCCATTGATGCAGGCCCAAAGGTCTTCAGCTTTGAAATCATCAAGGTACGCAGACATGACCTCATATGCCAGCTCCTGATAGCTCATTTTGCCAAGGGTCTCAAGGTCTTTCTGAAGCTTAGGGAACGAGACCGGAACGAACAGGCCTCCATCTGCAGCCAGTCCCTGAAGGATAGCCATTGAAGGTGTCACGATATTGCTGTTATCTCTTGTGCTTTTGAAATTCATAATTTCTCTCCTGTTTCTTTGACAATTTTAAAGTTATGCATGCTTCAATAAATCTGCTTGTTATAATAATACCCTTTCCATGGAGTTAGTCAACTGTCAGAGCCTTATGTGTGCTCATTTTACCGGATATTAATGATGCCAGGGATGCTGGGACTTCTGGTATGCCTGATAAATGGTTTACAGAAACCCGTTACAGTTTATGCGTGCAAAATGACAGTCTGTGCAAAACTGTTAAATATGGTTTTTTTACGTGCTATAGTTGAAAAAAACATATGAGGAAATCATATGAAGAAGAGGGGAAAAGATCAATGGCAGAAACTGTAAAGAAAAGGAAAAAATTGCCGATAGTTATCGGAGTATCAGCACTTATACTTGCGGTGATACTGGTATACGGATTCGTGATCACGAAATCAGGTTACTGGCTCGTAGCGAAATTCAAGCCTGATACTATTGAGCAGAAAGCTTCGTTCACATCAGCCAGCGACACGACAAAGGCAATAGCTGATGAGGGCTTCGTGCTCATGCAGAATAACGACAGCCTGCTGCCGCTTAAGACTTCAGCTGACAGCAAACAGAACCTCAATATATTCGGCATGAGAGGAGTCCAGCTTGTATACAACTCCGGCGGATCCTCGGCATCCAACGTTGAGTCTGCAACTAAGCTTGAAGATTCACTTTCAGGACCTAAGGGCAACTTCAATGTCAACAAGGACCTCCTGTATCTATACTACAACTACTACAAGAAAGGTAATATTTCGATAGCCGAGACAGTCGCACCTGTAAACAGCAGCGCATCAGAGTTCATCGAAAAGCCGAGCAACATCACAGTGCCTGAATTGCCGGCGAGCGCATTTACAGATACGACAATATACAGCGACGGCAAGACGATACTCGACAAGGCAAAGGAATTCTCCGATACCGCTGTAATTGTAATCGGTAGAGGAGGCGGAGAGGTCTTCGATTTCACCGTAGAGCAGCTTCAGCTTCTGCCTGATGAGGCAGCCATGGTGGATGCGGTTGCGAAGAAGTTTGACAAGGTAATACTTGTTGTCAACTCTGCAAATGCAATGGAGCTGGATTTCGTGAAGGACTACCCTTCAATAAAGAGCATAGTCTGGATTGGATATCCTGGACAGTCAGGAATAGACTCTCTTTCAGGAATACTGAATGGAACCGTAAATCCTTCAGGAAGGCTGTCTGATACATGGCTCAAGGACAATCTTGCGAATCCGACCTCAAATAACTATCTTGAACGGGAAGCAGATGGCACCTGGAACAAAAACAGCTACCATTACTCCAACGCACCTGAAAACAATGGATTCTTCACTAATTACAGTGAAGGCATCTATGTAGGCTACAGGTATTTCGAGACAAGGTCAATGACAGACAAAACATTCAAATATGATGATGCCGTAATGTTCCCGTTTGGACATGGCTTAAGCTTCTCCAAGTTTGAGAAGGAAATCATGGCGATAAATGAGGAGAATGGAAACCTTACTGTAAGGGTTTCTGTTAAGAACACAGGAACTGTGGCTGGCAAGGATGTCATACAGATATACTACAATCCTCCGTATACAGGAGCAATTGAAAAGGCCACAGTTAACCTTGTGGATTTCAAGAAGACAAATGTAATAGCACCTGGAGCTACTGAATACTATTCGATCACATTCCCGATCGAAGATATGGCTTCCTATGACTACAAGGTCAACACGAGCTACATGCTTGAAAAGGGCGATTACTCGATAATGCTCAGGGAGAATGCCCATGTGGAGCTGGATTCAGAAATATTTACACTAAGCGATGAGATAATCTACAATGAAGCTAACGACGGAAAGCGTTCTACTGACCTTGTGGCAGCAACAAACCTGTTTGATGATGCGATAGGAGTCGACGATTACCTCACAAGGGCATGGGACCCGGCAAACAGAGCCTTCACAGGACCTAAGACGGCTGATTACACAGCAACTGAGAAGATTCTAGCTGCAATGACCTATACAGTAAGAACTGATGCTGAGCTCGGACTGAAAGTTTCGGACCTTCCTGAGTATGGAAAGACCCTGGCTAAGCAGATAGATTTTTCTGAGATGGTAGGACTTGAATATGACGACCCGAAATGGGATGAATTCGTATCACAGCTTACGTTAAAGGAAATGAGCGTACTAGCGGGAACAGGAACCTGGCAGATAGCAGGCCTTGACAGGCTTGGAGTACCAAGATCCCTAACTCCTGACGGATCGACCACAATCGGAGCGAGCGTTTACTCAGGAGCCATAATGGGTGCTGACGGTAAGGGAGTAACCTATCCTACACCTGTAGTAATAGCTTCGACCTGGAACGTAGACATAGCGAACCTCATGGGAACAAGCGTTGGAAATGAGGCAAAGGCGAACGGATACAGCGGATGGTACGCACCTGCCATGAATACACACAGGAGCCCGTTCAATGGAAGAAACTTCGAATACTACTCTGAAGACGGACTTCTGGCAGGAAAGATAACCGCAAATGTAGTAAAGGGAGCAAAGGATCAGGGCATAATCACATTCATCAAGCATTTCGCCATGAACGACCGTGAATCGAATGACAGAAACCTTCTGTTCTCCTGGAGCAATGAGCAGGCGATTAGGGAGATTTATCTGAAGCCTTTCGAAATGGCAGTCAAGGAAGGCGGAACTCTCGGAGTCATGTCATCCTTCAACTTCATCGGACATTCATGGGCAGGCGGAAACTCAAGCCTTCTCACAGGAGTACTGAGAAATGAATGGGGCTTTGAGGGACTTGTAATAACTGATGCGAACCTCTATCCTCACATGAACCCGATAGCTATGCTCAATGCAGGCGGAAACCTGTCACTTGACATTATGGGTGCTTGGACAGGACAGAACGGACACAATGAAGTCATGCTGAAGGCAACTGAAGATCCTGCAATAAAGATCAGCGTCATAAAGAATCTTTATGAGTCAAGCAAGCATATGCTTTATGCAGTATCGAAGACCTGGAAGGCACAGAAGTAAACATCAGAAAAATTTCTAAGGACCGGGACTGCCATCTAATAAGGAAGGCAGTCCTGGCTATAGGTGAGATATGAAAAATTTGGAACTTATAAGACAGATGACTCTTGAGGAAAAAGCTTCTCTGATGTCCGGTGAGAACTTCTGGATGTCAAAGAAAATAGACAGACTGGGTATTCCGTCAATATACTTTGCTGATGGTCCTAACGGTGTAAGGAGCCAGACTGATCAGGTTGATCATCTTGGCCTTAATCCGGGGAAGCCATCCACCTGCTATCCCACAGCATCAGCAATTGCAAACAGCTGGGATACTGACCTTGCTGAGACTGTCGGTCAGGCTCTGGGGGAAGAGGCTCGTAATCAGGGGATCAATGTGCTCCTGGGACCGGGGCTGAACATGAAGAGGAACCCGCTTTGCGGACGAAACTTCGAGTATTTCAGCGAGGACCCAATACTAAGCGGAAAGATGGCCGCCGCATTCACAAGGGGAATTCAGAGCAATGGTATTTCCGCATGCATAAAGCATTTTGCGGTCAACAACCAGGAGCTGCACAGGATGTCGAACGACTCAGTCCTTGACGAGAGGACTCTCAGGGAGCTTTACCTGACGGGATTCGAAATCGCGGTAAAGGAAGGGAAGCCTCTCTCTGTAATGTCATCCTACAATAAGGTAAATGGCAGCCATGCAAGTGAAAACAGCCATCTTCTCTCAGATATACTGAGAAATGAGTGGGGATTTGAAGGCATTGTTGTGACAGACTGGGGCGGAAGCCATGACAGGGTAGCCGGCCTAAACGCTGGAACTAATGTCGAGATGCCATCTTCAGGAACAAACAGCGATATTGAAATAATCAATGCGGTAAGATCCGGGTTGATTCCGGAGACGGTCCTTGACAGAAGAGTGGATGAATACCTGAGCTTCCTCATTGACCTTGGAGTTATGGGGAGAGAAAATGAGCAAAATATAGCCTCTTCAGGAAAAGATGCAGAATACTTCCACGGCATTGCGATGAAGGCAGCTGAAGAATCGGTTGTGCTTCTTAAGAATGATGACAGCATGCTTCCGCTTGCAGAAGGTACCAGGGTTGCAATAATAGGAGACTTCGCCAGGGTACCAAGATATCAGGGGGGAGGGTCAAGCAACGTAAACCCTACCAAGGTTGACAATGCAGTAGACTGCATAAGCAATACAAGCCTTGATATGGTTGGCTGCGAGCCTGGATTCAGGAGAAACGGAACGGAAGACAAGGCAATGCAAACTGCGGCACTTGAGCTTGCCGGTAAAGCACAGGTCATACTCCTCTATATCGGTCTCGATGAGATGAGCGAGGTTGAGGGACTTGAGCGAAGCCACATGAGAATAAGTGAAAATCAGATTTCGCTTCTGAAGGCTTTGAAGGAAGTCAATCCGAACATAATCTGTGTGCTGAGCTGCGGCTCAGCGATAGAAATGCCGTGGACAGATGACTGCAGGGCTATGCTCCATGGAAGCCTTTCAGGACAGGCTGGTGCAATGGCGATGTTAAACGTCATAACAGGAAGGGTATGTCCCGGAGGCAAGCTAAGCGAAAGCTATCCGATGAAGTATGAGGATGTTTCAAGCTTCGGATATTTCCCGGGACCTGAAAGTACAACCGAGTACAGGGAGTCAATATTCGTCGGATACCGCTATTTTGGGAAGAAGGGCATAAAGCCAAGGTTCCCGTTCGGTTATGGACTCAGCTACACTTCCTTTGGATACTCAGACCTTGCAGTGGATAAAGGCGGCGTAACATTCACGATCACAAATACAGGAAAGACAGAAGGAGCTGAAATTGCCCAGCTGTATGTAGGTCTTGAGAATTCTGAGATTTTCAGACCAAAACAAGAGCTGAAGGGCTTTGTGAAGTTAAAGCTTCAGCCAGGTGAGAGCAGGAGGGTCGCGATACCCTTTGATGACAGGACCTTCAGGTACTTCAACGTCAAGACAGGAAGATTCGAGGTAGAAGGCGGAACATACAGCATACTTGTCGGGGCGTCATCTGAAGATATACGGCTGACAGGAGAATTCAGTAA
This sequence comes from Clostridiaceae bacterium UBA6110, assembly GCA_002428415.1. Lineage (GTDB taxonomy): Bacteria > Bacillota > Clostridia > Clostridiales > Clostridiaceae > Youngiibacter. The sequence continues at coordinate 14,008 of DIWI01000004.1, read as the reverse complement.
TGAAGGTACCGGTGCAAAGTCACCGTATATAAGGACAAAGATGGAGCATTACTACACAGCCGAAGTTGATTCTGTAACAGCTGAGGAATTCGAAGCGCTTCTTGGAAGGAAAGCTCCAAGGGCAGATTGGGACAAGTCATTGCCACTAACAAGAAACGACACAATATCCCAGCTCTACTATGCAAAAAGCGGTATGGCAAGGCTTCTCCACAGGATGCTTAAGCACATGAAGCTTAAGGCTGAAGAAAAAAGAAGCTCTGACCTCAACCTGCAGTACATATACAATATGCCGTTCTATGGACTGGCGAAAATGACAAAGGGAATGCTTAGCATGGTGATGGTGGACAGCCTGCTTCTGATTGTAAATGGAAGATTCTTTAAGGGCTGGTCAAACCTGATAGCGGGATATTTCAGGATGAAAAGAGCAAAGAAGGATTTCAAGGAAAGCCTGCTCAAGGCAGGAAAAATATGATGAACGATGCATTTCGGAATTTCAAAGAAAGGCATTCAGACCTGTTTGAGTTCATCATGTTCAACCTGTTCAGCAACATTGCCACAATCGTAAACTTTGCGGTCCTGATTTTCAGCAGGAATTACTTATTTTCGGGACTTTCAGGCACAGCCTTCAGGTTCTGGATCTATGATTATTCAGTGAAAAATGGTGGACTTGCTGCATTCCTCTCATTTCTTCTCAGCTTCTTCATAGCCCAGGCAGTAAACTTTGTAGTGCAGAGGAAGATCGTATTCGGAGCCAACAACTCCCTTAGGGGAGCGGTGCCAATATACCTTCTCACCGTACTCGCCGTCTACCTTATCTGCCTGTATATACCAACAATAGCTCTGGCACCACTTACTGGAATTTTCGGGGTCTTCTGGGCGACCAACCTGACTAACATGATCAACATCATAGTTCAGGTACTGATAATATACCCGGTGCTGAAGTTCGCTGTGATGAAGAAGGAAAACTGAAGATACAATAGGACAGCTGAAGGCTTTAGCTTCAGTTGTCTTTTGTACTATCGTGGAAGTAAAACCGTAAGAAACCTGATAACCGCTTATTGCTAGTTGCTGCGCAATGGCTTAATATTCAGATATCCGGGTAATGATTTTAGAAACTGAGGGAGGTGATGAAATGATAAGGATAGCCATTGTAGATGACGAGGCTGAAGTAAGGGACTTGCTTGAGAGCTGCATAGCAGAGTACTCCAGGACAAGCGGAGAAAAATTCGAGGTCACATCCTTTAGAGACGGCTCTGAGATCGTATCAGGCTACAGGCCAGTCTATGACATCATATTCCTGGACATACAGATGCCTGTTATGGACGGCATGACAGCAGCAGAAAAGATCAGGTCAATGGATGAGGATGTCATTTTGATTTTCATCACCAACATGGCAAATTATGCAATAAAGGGGTATTCGGTAAATGCACTTGATTTCGTTATTAAGCCAGTACTTCCATTTGCTTTCTCACAGCAGCTCACTAAGGCCATAGGCCAGATGAAAAAGAAAAAGGATAACTTTCTGGTAGTGCAGCATTCAGGCGGCATAGTAAAGCTCGACCTGGCTAAGGTGACCTATTTCGAGAGCCTCGGGCACAGGATCACTGTACATACATTGAATGAAGAATACACCTTCAATGATTCGCTCAAGAACATGGAGCAGAAGCTTCCTGCAGCATCCTTCACGCGCTGCAATAACTGCTATCTTGTCAACCTGGCCCATGTCGAGAGCGTAAACCAGGACATTGCAACCGTTGGGGGACACAAGCTGAAGATAAGCAGACCGCGCAAGTCCGATTTCATGAATGCTCTTGCTGACTACATCGGAGGTGTGCTCAGATGAGCTATCTTCAGTTTTCTGAAATCCCAAGGCTCTATACGGCACTGGCTGAGTTCGCAGCCTGCGCTGTATTCATACTGGTCCTTAGGAGAAGGATAAGAGGGCTCAGGTTCGCTGTAACCATTGCAGCCTTCGGTATAATCCAGTTTGCCATCCAGTACATTGCAGGCTTGCTTCCCATAGCCTTCTGGGTTCCAAGCATGATGGTGGCTGTCGCCTCCATGCTCGCATTCATATACGTATGCAGCGATGTTTCGCTGCTTGACGCAGGATACTGCACATCAGTAGCATTCATAGCAGCTGAATTCATCGCGGCGTTCGAATCACAGGTTTACTTTTATTTTGTCCTGCTGACAAAGCATGATTCGATGTCAGCCTCAACTATTATAATGGCAGCAGTATATTTTATTCTTTTCGCGCTATTCTATCTAATTGTAAAAAGGCAGGTTCCCGGAAGCAGGAGACTCGATGTCAACAGGAAGGAGCTCGGGAGCGTCATCCTGATTACCCTTGCTTCCTTCATAATCAGCAACATAAATTTCGCCTTCAAGGATGCTGAAATTTTTGAGGCGGTCGGAGCCGGAATATTCTACATAAGGACACTGGTTGATTTCAGCGGACTTACGATGATTTATGCCCAGCAGGAGCAGCGCAAGGAAATGCGGATGAAGTTCGAGCTGGAGGCAATCAACAACGTGCTTTACAGGCAGTACGAACAGTACCAGAGCTCCAAAGAGAGCACTGAGCTGATAAACAGGAAATACCACGACCTGAAGCATCAGATAGCGATAATAAGGGCTGAAACGGACGTTGCCAAGAAGGAGTCCTACCTTGCAGAAATGGATAGAGCCATAAGCATGTACGAATCCGAAATTAAGACCGGAAATTCGGTGCTCGACACTGTGCTTACGGGCAAGAGCATCTATTGCAGGGAAAAGGGCATAAACCTGACCTGCGTCGCTGACGGAAGCCTCCTCAATTTCATGGATGTCATGGACATATGCACGATATTCGGGAATGCCTTCGACAATGCCATTGAGGGTGTAGAGAAGCTGGCTGACAAGGACAAGCACCTCATAAGAGTTGCGGTGTTTTCGAAGAATGATTTCCTTATGGTGAGGTTTGAAAACTACTTTGAAGACAGCATAGACTTTGAGGATGGACTGCCGACCACAACCAAGGCAGACAGCGATTATCACGGTTATGGCATAAAGAGCATAATCAGCACTGTAAATAAGTATGGCGGCAATGTTACAATAAATACGAGCGACAACTGGTTCATCTTAAGGATGCTCATACCATTGCCAAAGGGTGGCGGCAATACTGCTGATGTTTCTGGAAATTACTGAGTAAATGCCACCATGACCATAAACAATATTATGAGAGTAATTGGAAATTGACCTGAAGTCACAAAATTGAATTATAGTTGAGGTATTTTTCATGAAACTATTGTCCATAGCCGTTCCCTGCTACAACTCACAGGACTATATGAGGAACTGCATAGAATCCCTTCTTCCAGGCGGAGAGCTCGTCGAGATACTGGTCATTGATGACGGGTCTTCAGATGAGACTGGCTTGATAGCGGATGAGTATGCAGAAAGGTTCCCTTCAATTGTAAGGGCGATACATCAAAAGAATGCCGGACATGGCGGAGCTGTAAACACCGGAATAAGGAATGCAACAGGAAGGTATTTCAAGGTGGTCGACAGCGATGACTGGGTTGACCTGGAGTCGTATAAGCGCATCCTTGAAACGATAAGCATGATGGTTGAACAAGGGTATGATGTTGACCTTTATGTCAGCAATTTTGTTTATGAGAAGCAGGGTAATATCGTGAACATGGCAATGCGCTACAGGAATGCATTACCTGAGGGACGCATAATCACCTGGGATGAGGTGGAGAGATTCAGGAAAGGACAGTACATGCTGATGCATTCAGTCATATTCAGGATGGATGTACTGAAGGAATCAGGTCTTGTGCTGCCGGAGCACACCTTCTACGTGGACAACCTTTTCGTATATGTACCAATGCAGCATGTGAAGACGCTTTACTACATAGATGTGGATTTCTACCGTTATTTCATAGGCCGTGCTGACCAGTCCGTAAACGAAGCTGTGATGATACGAAGGATCGACCAGCAGATCAAGGTCAACAGGCTCATGTTCGACCAGGTGGACCTTGACATAGTTGCTAATGTAAGGCAGAGAAGGTACATGCTCAATTATCTTGAGATCGTTACGATAGTGACCTCGATAATGCTGATAAGGTCGGGAACGGCTGAAAACCTCAGGAAGAAGCGGGATCTGTGGCAGTTCATAAAGACAAAGAACAACAGTATCTACAGTCATTTCAGAAGGGGATTCCTGGGTGCTACTGTAAATCTTCCCGGAAGGTTCGGAAGGATCGTGTCAATTGCGGTATATAAGGTATCGCGAAAGGTAGTGGGATTCAACTGATGTATGATTATCTGATTGTAGGGGCAGGACTATTCGGAAGCGTCTTCGCACATGAGATGAAAAAGGCAGGGAAGAAGTGCCTGGTGATAGACAAAAGGAGCCATATCGGTGGAAACATCTATACCAGGGAATCGGAAGGCATAAATGTGCATGAATACGGAGCCCATATCTTCCATACCGACAACAAGGCTGTGTGGGATTATATGACGAGGTTTGCTGAATTCAACCGCTTCACAAACGAGCCGATAGCAATATACAGGGATGAGGTGTACAACCTTCCCTTCAACATGAACACCTTCCACCAGATGTGGGGAATCAAGACGCCTGAAGAAGCCAAAAGGATCATAAATGAGCAGATTGAAGCTGAAGGGATCAGTGAACCGAAAAACCTAGAGGAGCAGGCGCTTAGCCTGGTAGGACGGGATATCTACGAGAAGCTCATCAAGGGCTACACAGAGAAGCAGTGGGGAAAGAAGGCGACGGAGCTTCCTGCCTTCATCATTAAAAGGCTGCCCATAAGGTTCATTTACAGCAACAATTACTTCAATGACAGATACCAGGGTATACCAGTTGGAGGCTACACAAGGATCGTTGAAAGGCTTCTCGAAGGCACAGAGGTCATCCTGAATGCTGATTTTCTGGCTGACAGGAGGAGATACTCCTCGCTTGCGAAGAGGATCGTCTATACTGGAATGATCGATGAGTACTTCAACTACGAGCATGGCGAGCTTGAATACAGGAGCCTGAGGTTCGAGCATGAAGTGCTTGATACGGATAATTTCCAGGGCAGCGCAGTCGTGAACTATACAGAATATGAGGTGCCGTACACACGGATAATTGAACACAAGCACTTCGAATTCGGAACACAGCCAAAGACTGTAGTAACCAGGGAGTACCCTGAAAAATGGGAACAGGGATGTGAACCGTACTATCCGGTTAATGATGCCAGGAACAGCGAAATATTCGAGAAATACAGGCAGATGGCAGATAATGAAAAGGGTGTGACCTTTGCAGGTAGGCTTGGAGAATACAGATATTACGATATGCACCATATCGTCCAGAGGGCACTGGAAATGGCAGCATTGGAAAAAGCAATGTGAAAGCTGCGCTGAGGGCAATCCGGGCTAGGATACAAAACCAGATTCTTTCTCCCGGAAGGATTCGAATTGTTCGGACTGGATTTTCCGGACGATAACCGAACGAATAAATGAGCGTGTCAGCCATAAGGGCAAAAATGGGACCGGACGAATGATTTTCGTCCGGTCTTACTATTGATCAGGTCAGGTCTTCTCCATTTGATGCAATGACTTTTCTGTACCAGTTGAAGCTCTTCTTCCTGGTTCTGGAAAGTGTGCCTTTGCCCTCATTGTCCTTGTCGACATAAATGAAGCCGTATCGCTTCTTCATTTCTCCTGTAGAAGCTGAAACCAGGTCTATGCATCCCCAAGGGGTATAGCCCAGGAGCTCGACTCCATCAATGTCGACTGCATCGATCATTGCTTCAATGTGCTTCTTAAGGTAATCGATCCTGTAGTCGTCATCTATTTTTCCATTTTCATCCGGAGTATCCACAGCACCGAGTCCGTTTTCTACAATGAACAGGGGTTTCTGGTACCTGTCATAGAGTGTGTTCATTGTAATCCTGAGTCCAAGAGGATCTATCTGCCAACCCCACTCGCTTGCCTTAAGGTAAGGATTCCTCAGGGTCTTGAATACATTGCCTGAAGTTTCAGCGGTTATGCCGGGGTCTGCGCTGGTAAGCCTTGAGGAATAGTAGCTGAACGATATGAAGTCAACGGTGTTGTCCCTGAGAAGCTCAAGGTCACCCTTCTCCATTGCTATCCGGATCCCTTTCCTTTCAAGCTGCTTCAGAGCATACCTTGGATATTCACCTCTTGACTGGACATCGATAAGGAAGTAGTTCTCCCTGTCCTTCCCGATGGCCTTGAACACATCTTCGGGATTGCATGTGTTTGGATAGAAGTTCGCTGCTGCAACCATGCATCCTATCTTTATCAGGGGGTCTGTCTCCCTGGCGATTTTGGTGGCAAGAGCGCTTGCTACCAGCTGGTGGTGGGCTGCCTGGTACATGACCGCATCCCTGTCCTCCCCATCCTCGAATGTGAGACCTGCTCCGACGAAGGGCAGATGGAGTAGCATGTTGATCTCATTGAAGGTAAGGTAGTACTTTACCTTTCCCTTATAACGTTCAAATATTGCCCTTACCAGTCTTTCGTAATAGGTTACCATTTCCCTGCTTCTCCAGGAACCTATTGAGGTTACCAGGTGCATTGGCACATCGAAGTGTGTGATTGTAATGAGGGGTTCTATGCCATATTTAAGGCACTCATCTATGACCTCCTCATAGAAACTCAGACCTGTTTCATTAGGCTTTAGCTCATCTCCGTTAGGGAACAGCCTTGCCCAGGATATGGAAAACCTGAAGGTCCTGAATCCCATTTCTGCGAACAGGGCAATATCCTCCCTGAATCTGCCATAGAAGTCTATAGCCTCATGGCTTGGATAGAAGTGCTCGCCGTCACATTCATACATCTTCATTTCCCCTGTCATTACAGGGAAACGGTCCTTTCCCGCAGGGACCACATCTATTGTAGACAAACCCTTCCCGTCGGAGAGGTATCCTCCTTCACACTGGTTGGCAGCTGATGCGCCGCCCCATAAAAAGCCTTCTGGCAATCTTCCCATTATTCTGGTCCTCCTATGAACATCTTTATTGAAATTATTATATTGAATGTATAAGGTGAAGGAGCCGCATGAACGGCTCCTTGAAATGTTATTCTGCTTCCTCAAGTTCAAGGGCAAGAGCCTGCTTGTCGACTACTCTTATGAATGGCAGGTATATGAGGCCTGATACCACAACAAGAAGTATCTGTACGGCAGCTACCTTAAGTCCTCCAACCGGAGAAGCAAGGAATCCTGACATCAGTATGGGTGTTCCGAGCGGAATAAGCGTGCTGAGCTTCGGCAGGAATCCGATCACAGTAAGCGCATATCCGATTGCTGATGTAACGAGCGGTGCAGCGATGAAAGGCACTGCAAGATACGGATTGAGGACTATGGGGAGTCCGAATATCAGCGGCTCGTTAATTGCTGCAACACCTGCAGGAAGCGCAAGCTTTCCTAGGGTCTTAAGCTGTTTGCTCCTTGCCAGGAACGCCATGTAGATGCAAAGGCCTAGTGTTACACCTGATCCGCCGGCAGACGCGTAGACACTGAAAAATGGTCTGCCAATTATGTTTGGAAGGTCGTAAACTGAAACTCCTGCATTCAATGCTTCAAGGTTCGCTGTTGTAAGTGAAGTCCACAGCGGGAAGAAGATCGGTATGAGGACCGCGTTGACACCATGAAGTCCGAAGAACCACAGAACCTGAGCAAGGAAGATTGCAAACAGGAATGAGAATATGTTTGCTCCCAGGAAAACTTCAAGGGGTGCCTGTACAAGCTTGTATACGAATGTATGGATACCTGTTGATCCCTGGAATCCTATGGAACCGATTATGAAATCCAAAGCAAGGAAAATAATTATGATTACAAAGCCTGGAAGAAGTCCTGCAAATGACTTGGACACTGTCGGAGGTACGCTGTCAGGCATCTTGATCATAATACCTTTATCCAGGACCTTGGAGTAGATGACTGCTGTTGCAAGACCGACTATGATTGCCACAAACAGTCCCTTCGCACCGATGAACTCGTAGGGTATTACATTTCCACCAGGAAGCGAGACGCCCTGGGGAAGAGCTATCTTGTTTCCATTAAGGAAGGAGCCGACCAGCTTGCCTGTTGTCGTGATTGGAGTTATTGCAAGGAAGGTCATCAGTGCAAGCATTCCTGATACTGCTGAGTCCTTCTCAAGCTCTCCCGCCATCGTGTATGAGATGAAGAATACGGCATAGAGTGCCAGGATGTCGTTAGTGACCATATTTGGTATCGCAAGGAACCTCTTAAGGCCTGACTCTACGAGGAATGCCTGATATGAGGGGATTGCAAGGCTGTTGAAAAGTGAGAACATTGATCCGATGATGATGACCGGCATGAGCATCATGAAGCCTGTGCTTACCGCTCTTAAAAACTTGTTTGCTGCCAGTTTTTCAGCAAATGGAAGGAATTTTTCGTTGATGAAGTTCATTTTATTACCTCCGATATTCTCCGTAAGGAGTAATGATTAATTGGATAATTGCTATAACTGTCTGGTGGCTGCAAGCTTTTCTGCAAGTGCCAGCACCTTGGTGCCGTTCATCATGCCATAGTCAGCCGGCGGTATGACATCCACCGGAACGCTGTATTTCAGGCATTCTGCCTGAACCTTCTTGAGTGCGAATCTGATCTGTGGTCCGAGCAGTATCACGTCAGCTCCGGGAGCAACCTTTGAAAGCTGCGATTCTGAGTATGCAGCGATGTCTGCATCCAGACCCTTGGCTTTTGCTGCATCCTGCATCTTCTTGACAAGCATGCTGGTTGACATTCCTGCTGCGCAAAGCAAAACAATCTTCATTTCAATATCCTCCTATCTTGATTCGATGAGCTCCTGAATGCTTCGTCTCATCTCGACGAGCTGTGCAATAAGGTTCTTCTCTGAAATTGCAGTCATAAGGTGATCCTGACTATGGATGAAGAGTGCGGTTATCTCAACCTTCTCCCCGTTAGCTTCCTTGAACAGGAATGATGTCTGAGCTTCGTGAGCCTTTTCCATGGCTTCATTGGCACTTTTCAAGCTTTCCTGCGCCTCATCGAACTTCCCTTCGTTTGCAAGATTCAGTGCCTCATAAGCATGGAATCGTACATCACCGGCATCGATGATTATCTGCATGATTAATTCTTCCAATGCATTCGCCTCCTTTGTTTAGTATCTATATAGCAAATGGCGTGCCAAAACACTAAAGACTTTTTGAAGGATAGTAGATACGTGTTACGGGCCAATGGATATCAGTTTTAAATATATTATGTTTTACATGTACGAATACACAGTGTTTTAAAACAGGTGAAATTTGAATATTGTGTTTCGGAACTTTCAGATAGTGTTTCTTACTGATATGGTGAAAATGGAATTCTGAAACACTAGAAAACTATTAAAAAAATGATTAAATGCTGAGATTATCAAGTATAGACTATTCCTCGAATCCTAAGGTGTCAGTGAAGTTGCCATGTTCAGGAACAACTAATTGAAAGCTCCAGCCTTAATCAGCACTTCGGGGCACTTAATTAAGGATTTCCAGGAAAGATTGCAAATGCTTCTGCTATGGGTGATAATTGGTTTAGTGGACTGTCCAGAGAGGCAGTCATTGAATTGTCCGTTTTGAATCAAAAGATATCTGAAGGAAGTGGAGCTAATGTTTACCCCTGTCAAGAGCACAAAGGTATATGAGCAGGTCATTGAGCAGATCAAGTACATGATAGTGAGCGGTGAGCTAAAAAGGGGGGACAGGCTTCCTCCGGAAAGGGAGCTTGTTGAAAGGCTGCAGGTTTCCAGGACCTCCGTGAGGGAAGCGCTCAGGGCTCTTCAGATCATTGGTCTTGTAGAGTGCAAGCAGGGCGGCGGCAATTTCATAAGAGAGCAGTTTGAGGATAACCTTATAGAGCCTCTTTCCCTAATGTTTACATTGCAGGAGAGTAAAAGCTCAGAGATACTGGAGCTAAGGCGGGTTCTTGAGGTCGAGACTGCTACCCTTGCAGCAAGGAACATATCTGATGCTGATATCAAGTCTTTGGGCGAGATCATCGAAAGAATGAAATCACATCCGGACGAGGATGAAAATGTAGTCCTCGACAAGGACTTCCATTACATCATTGCCAGGGCTTCAAAGAACAACCTTATCATAAGCATACTTACTGCTGTATCCTCCCTTATGGATTCCTTCATCAAGGAGGCAAGAGAAGCTATCATCAACAGGGATGAGAACAAGGAAGCGCTGCTTGAACATCACGAGAAGATATACCGTGCCCTTGCAGAGCATAATGACAAGAAGGCTGCAAAGGTTATGGAAGACCACATGAACATGATAATAAGGAACATGGACCTTTATTAAGAGCTTTATATACACAACTTGGGATTTAGGACCGCACCTGCAAATTGCAGGCGTGGTCCTTTTTTGAATTAGTTATAGGGCTATCGGCAATTAGTGTGAAAATTTTAACTATTTTTGGTTCTAAGAGATAAAGTTATGGTCTCCAGAGAAAAATATTGCGGCATAACGATTTATGAAGATAGTGCAATCGTGCGGGTTTCCTGAAGTTGAAAATGTAAAAGATTACAAAAAGTTGATGTTAAATAAAAAACTATGCTTTAAACGTTCTCAGAGGTGTGTTATTATCGTCTCAAGAAATTGGTCATACCAAATGACCATATGACCAAAAGTGAAAGGGGTTAAGAAATGAAGGTACTAAGACAGCTCGCTATCATCCTTGGAATCCTTCTTGCAGGTGAGGCAATAAGGTCAGCGACTAAAATCAGTATACCAGGCACTGTAATTGGAATGGTGATCCTGTTTCTCGGACTGATGACGAAAGTGATCAAGCCTGATGACATTGGACTTGTCACCAAGTTTCTTCTTGACCATCTGGCGTTCATGTTCATTCCTGCAGGAGTGGGGCTGATTAGCAGTCTTGATGTTGTCGGATCCGCATGGCTCCCAATCCTCTCAATCGTTGTTATCTCTACAGTCCTTGTTGTCGGTGTGACCGGCTGGACTGTGCAGCTTCTTAAAAGGAGGAGAACGTAATGGCATCGATCCTCAATACTCCGGCGTTTGGGATACTGCTTTCAATAGCAGCATTCGAGATAGGGATAATCATCAGCAGAAAGACAAAGAGTCCTTTGATGAATCCTCTCTTGGTAGGAATTGTGATCGTGATCCTCTTCCTGCTGGGGACTGGCATCCCGAAATCGAGCTATGACCTTGGTGGAAGCTTCATACTGTTCCTGCTTGGGCCTGCGACTGTTGTTCTGGCACTACCGCTATACAGGCAGATCGAGATGCTGAAGAAGGACATGGTCCCGATCCTTGTAGGGATCCTTGCAGGCAGCGTCACATCGATACTGAGTGTAGTGATGCTGTCAAGACTGTTCAGGGTAGATATGGCTGTGGCGGTTTCCATGCTTCCCAAATCCGTTACCACGGCAATAGGAATGGAGATTTCGAAGGAGATCGGAGGGATCGTGCCGGTATCTGTTGCTGTGATAGTCCTTACAGGAATAACCGGAGCTGTCATAGGACCTGGACTCCTAAAAATCTTCCATATAAGGGATGAGGTGGCTCAGGGAGTGGCTATAGGCACAGCATCACATGCTGTAGGTACGTCGAAGGCCATGGAGCTGGGGGAGACACAGGGTGCGATGAGCGGACTTTCAATCGGAATAGCAGGATTGGCGACGGTGATACTTGCCCCCATACTTATGGGATTGTTATAAAAGGGAAGAAGAAAGTATTTACGGAGGGTAAACATGAATATTTTAGTATGTATCAAGCAGGTTCCAGGATCCACTAAGGTTGAGGTGGATGAGAAGACAGGTGTGCTGAAGAGGGATGGAGTAGATTCAAAGATGAATCCATATGACCTGTATGCTCTCGAGACAGCGCTCAGGATAAAGGAAAAGAGTGGAGGCTCGATAACTGCAATGACCATGGGTCCGAGACAGGCCGAGGATGTCATCAGGGAAGCCTATATGATGGGAGTTGATGAGGGGGCGCTGATCTCAGACAGGAAATTTGCAGGCTCTGATGTTCTCGCAACATCCTATACTCTTTCACAGTCAGCGAAGAAGCTTGGCAATTTCGATATCATTCTTACTGGAAAGCAGACAACTGATGGAGATACTGCGCAGGTAGGACCTGAGATGGCGGAATACCTTAACATTCCGCACATAGCAAATGTTACAAGGATATTTGAGATCGCTGACGATTGTATAACCGTAGAGATGGATATGCCTAATACCATTGAGAAGGTCAAGGTGAAGTACCCGTGTCTCCTTACTCTTGAGAAGGACATATTCCAGCCGAGGCTTCCTTCCTACAGGAAGAAGATGGCAACGAAGGACAAGGAAGTAAGGGTAATCACATTTGCTGACTTCGAGGACCAGGATGTCAAAAAGTATGGTCTTGACGGGTCTCCGACACAGGTTGAGAGGATATTCCCTCCGGCAGTTAATGGCAAGAGGGAAATGTTCAGAGGTGAATCCACGGAAGTTGCAATGAATGTTTCGAGCAAGCTCGCTGAGCTCAAGCTGGTATAGGGAGGTACGGATAAATGGGAAATCTTAAGATCAATGAACATCTGGTTACGCCTGAGAATATGGCTGAACTGATAAAAATATGTCCCTTCAATGCACTTGAGGATAACAGCGGAAGACTTGAAGTAAATGCTGCCTGCAAGCTCTGCAGGATCTGCGTGAACAAGGGGCCGAAGGGCGTCATGGAATTCATCGAGGATGCAAAGGGACCTGCTATAGACAAGAGCCTCTGGAAAGGTATCGCAGTATATGTGGACCATGTGGATGGAGACATCCATCCTGTAACAATGGAGCTGCTTGGTAAAGCCAAAGAGCTTGCAGCAAAGGTAGGGTTCCCGGTGTATGCCCTGTTCCTTGGACATGGGATAACAGACAAGGCAGAGGAGCTCCTTCACTATGGAGCAGACAGGGTATTTGCCTATGACCATGAAGAGCTGAAGGATTTCAGGATTGAGCCTTATGCTGCTGCTTTCGAGGATTTCATAAACAATGTGAAGCCGTCCTCCATACTTGTGGGAGCTACGACAATAGGAAGATCCCTTGCACCAAGGATTGCCGCAAGGTTCAGAACAGGACTGACAGCCGACTGCACAGTGCTCGATATCAAGGAGAACACTGACCTTGTGCAGATAAGACCTGCCTTCGGCGGAAACATAATGGCACAGATAAAGACTCCAAATACAAGACCTCAGCTTGCGACTGTAAGATACAAGGTGATGAACGCCCTTGAGAGGTCTGATGAGGCAAGTGGCGAGGTAGTTGCCTGCAGCATAGATGAGAGCAGGCTCCAGTCAAGGATCGAGGTTCTTGAGGTAAGGCAGAAGGACAAGGAAATGAGCATCTCTGATGCTGAAACAATAATTGCCGTAGGAAGAGGAATAAAGAGCGAAAAGGACATGGAGATGGTGAGGGAGCTTGCAGGGCTTCTTGATGCCCAGATTGCAGGAACAAGGCCTCTCGTTGAATCCGGCTGGCTTGATGCAAAGAGGCAGGTAGGTCTGAGCGGACGTACCGTCAAGCCTAAGCTAATAATAACTTTGGGGATTTCAGGGTCTGTGCAGTTCGCTGCAGGAATGAACGGATCGGAACATATATTTGCGGTAAACAGCGATGAGAAGGCTTCAATCTTCAACATAGCCCACTATGGAATCGTAGGGGACCTGTACGAGGTGCTGCCGCAGCTCATTGAAAGAATAAAGCTTGAGAAGGGAGCATAGAGATGGGATACAAGATAATAGATGACAAGGATCTGGCTTATCTCAGGCAGGCGCTTGAGGTTGATAGAGTGTACACAGGAGAGGCAATAAGCGAAGACTACAGCCATGACGAGCTTGGAGGCATAAGCAGGATGCCTGAGGTCATGGTTGAGGTACTCTCCACTGAAGAAGTGTCTAAGGTCATGAAATATGCACATGAGAACAACATCCCTGTGGTTATAAGAGGTTCAGGAACTGGCCTGGTCGGAG
>DIWI01000053.1 GCA_002428415.1 Clostridiaceae bacterium UBA6110 | reverse complement strand
TTTGCTTTGCTTTTAAAAATAAAATACAATCAAGTCATATGATTCAAGGGGGGCAGTTGTGATGGGAGCAAGAGCAAATTCAAAAATAGCATTGGTTCTCGCAATCGCAGCTGTTCTTTTCTCATGCTCATCAAACATAGAAACTGCGACTGAAACCATTAAGCCTTTGGAGACTTTGCCAACTATTGTTTCAGCAGAGCCTATGAAACCAACTGAAGTGGAACCAGTACAGATAACAGACAGGAAATATATAGTAGAAAAATACTCTGATGTTTCTCCAATGAAATTTGGGGAGCGTATGGAAGGAATAATATCAGGATTCAATCCTTCTGGAAAGCAGATTGCCTTGACACTGGATGCGTGTGGTGGCAGCTACGACAGAAGGATAACTGATTATCTGGAGAAGAAGAAAATCAAAGCTACTCTATTCATAAGCGGCAAATGGATTGACGGACATGAGAAGGAATTAAAGCGGCTGTCTGAAGTTTCGCTATTCCAGATAGAGAACCATGGAACGACCCACAAGCCCCTCACAAGCGATGGCAGAGCCGTCTATGGGATAAGTGGTACAAGGGGTGTCGGAGAGGCCTACGATGAGGTTATGGTGAATTCTGACAGGCTTGAGAGCATCACTGGGAGAACTCCCAGATTCTTCAGGTCAGGAACTGCATTCTATGATGATGTTTCAATCTGCATGCTGAAAGATCTTGGAATATCGGCAGCTGGTTATACCATAAGTGGTGACGGAGGGGCGACATATTCCAAATCAAAGATTATAAAGACAATTAAAGGTGCTAAGCCAGGTGACATAATACTTGTACATATGAACCATCCTGAATCGGATACATATGAAGGTCTTGTTGCAGCGCTGCAGGAGCTTTCAGACTCAGGATTTGAGTTCATAACATTGTCAGAAGTGGTGGAAAACAGGTGAAATGAAGGAATCCCGCAAGGCACAAGCTGCCTGCGGGATTCCTATCTTATCAGCTTACTTTCATGTTGATGTTTTCTCTTGACTCATTTGTCAGGTCTTTGTTCATCCAATTTTTTCCTTCAACAAGTCTTGTAACCATCATGGATACAACTGCATCACCGGTTGCATTGATCCAGGTTGCGGCAGGGTCAACCAGAAATCCTATGGTAGCAATTATCGGGAAGGCTTCAGGAGGGAATCCGAATAGACTCACAATAAGCATTTCTCCGACAAGACCACCTCCAGGTATTCCTGACATTACCACTCCGCCAAGTATTGATATTAGAATGGCTGTCAGATAAGTTCCTGTACCTGAGAAATCCTGTCCAAATATACCGAATAAAAATGAAATCTTCAATATGGACGATATTACAGTACCATCCATATGCATGGTGGCTCCTATAGGAAGGATTATTTCCCTGATATCCTTTGGAACTCCCATATTTTTAGTGGCGTTAAGGTTTACTGGCAGTGTTGCTATTGAGCTTTGTGTTGCTATTGATGTGACTGACGGTGATATTATATTCTTGAAGTATGTTTTAACCCCTATCTTTCCACCAGCAAAATATGAGTATCCGCTGAATGCAATAAAGAAGTACAAGATACAGACAGGATAGTAAATGGCCATTGCCCTGCCGTATGCTCCAAGAAGCTGAGGTCCGAACTCTCCAACCAGGTTTGCAAAATAGGCACCAAGTCCTATCGGAGCGTAAAGCATTATTATGCCTACGAATTTCATCATGACATTGGATAGTGAATCAAGGAATTTGGCGATTATATTGTCTTCGCCGCCTATGGAGCTGACGCAGAATCCAAAAATGATAGAGAACACGATTAAGGGCATCATATTTGACCTTGAAAGGAGTTTACTGAAATCATTGACGGTCAGGGCACCTACTATCTGGTCCGCAAGCTTCACTGTCTCAAGATCGGCAGATGCTTCAAGTGCAAGATTTACACCCTGAGCTGGCGGGAGAACCTTTACGACAATTATTATTAAGACTGCAGCGATAAGTCCAGTTCCAATAAACAACATGAACATGTTTCCAAGTATTTTCCCAAGCCTTTTCATATTCACCATATTGCCTACTGCGCTTGCAATTGTTGCAAAAACCAGAGGGGTGACAACTGTGAACATCAGATTTAGGAACACATCGCCAAAGGGTTTCAGTACCGTAGCCTTTTCTCCAAAAATGAGTCCGATGATACTTCCTAATGCTATAGATCCTATAAGTATTAAGGGAAACCGATAATTTTTCCAAACACTCGCCTTTTTCTCAACCATTTTATTGCACCCTTCCAAAATTATTATTTGAGATTGATTTAACTGCAGTGGATAACTGATCCATAGCTGTTTCCAGTATCTTTCGCGGACATGCTGCATTAAGTCGCACATAACCGGTAAGACTTCGACAGAACGCGCTGCCATCATTAAGGCCAAGCCCTGCGTCTTCAATCATGAATCTGTTGAGTTCATCGTTGGACATACAAAGATTTCT
This sequence comes from Clostridiaceae bacterium UBA6110, assembly GCA_002428415.1. Classification (GTDB taxonomy): domain Bacteria; phylum Bacillota; class Clostridia; order Clostridiales; family Clostridiaceae; genus Youngiibacter. The sequence continues at coordinate 20,743 of DIWI01000053.1, read as the reverse complement.
GCAATCCAGCCATACCAGATATGTACTTTCTGGTAAATTGGGCTTGATCTCCGGTATATGTCTTTCGCAATAGTCTCTAATATACAGGATATTTCCCTCTACATACTTCAGAAGCTGCCCTAACCATTCAGATCCATGCCTGTAAGCAGCCTCAATTGCTACTAAGCTGAAGCAATTGTTTCTGTGAATATCCAGCCCTCTCCAGAAGGAATCGAACAATTCCTTCTTTTCTGCATCTGGAAATATGGCGAAGGATGCTTGAAGACCTGCCAGATTGAAGGTCTTTGTTGCAGATGTGCAGGTTATGGTAATTTCCGATGCTTCTTTTGAAACGGATGCAGTCGGTATGTGTTTGTTTCCCCAAAGCAAAAGGTCGGAGTGTATCTCATCGGATATTATAAGTACTCCATACCTTCGGCAGAGTTCGGTTATACGCTCAAGCTCAGACCTTGTCCAAATCTTTCCGATTGGATTGTGAGGACTGCATAGGATGAAGATCTTGGGATTTTCCTTTAGCTTCGCTTCAAAGTCATTAAAATCGATTGAATAGTTTCCATCGGATTCTACTAGCTGGCTTTCAATGACAGTTCTGCCCCACGCTTCTATTACCTCATAGAATTCCGGGTATACAGGTGTCTGTATCAAAACCTTGTCATCGGGGGAAGTAAATTCCCTGATGATTACTGACAGTGTAGGTACCACGCCAGGGCTGAAGCTGATAAGGCTCGTGTTGACATCCCATGAGTTCCGGCTCTTTTGCCAGGTGCAGAATGCCTCATAGTATGAATCAGGACGTGTAGTGTACCCATAGATTCCCTGTTCGGCTCTGGATCGTATTGCCTCCTGAATAGGCTCAGCTACCTTGAAGTCCATGTCTGCAATCCATAGGGGTATTACATCATTTGTCTTGAATTTTTTCATCCTTTCATCGTACTTGGCTGAGAAGTTTTTGTTACGGTCAATGATTTCGTTGAAATTGTACTGCAATGTTATCCTCCTTTGTTTTCATTATTTGTTTCACAGAAGGTATAGCAATATGCATGCCAATTTATTTTTTTATCAATTACTTAAGAATAAGTTAATTTTATACACATTACTGGCGAAATTATTGTAAATGCAAGAAGAAATAGATAGATTAATTGGTTAAAGTATAACCACTTTAACCAATTAGCTTTAATATTTAGTTCTCATCTCGCTAAAAACACTAATTCCTTTGCTGTTGATTTTGCTTCCGCCTCTTCCTTTTGAGATTTTTATAAGGGAAAGTCCGTCAAGCTTATTCAAAATATCCCGTATTTCCTGCTGAGACAGGTAAATACCGTTGCTGTCAGCGATCTCTGCTATCGAATTCCTGCCGATGGTTTCATGCTTGATATATGCTTCATTAAGGCATTCGAGAACGAATAGATAATCATCTAACCTGTTGCCCGCAATTCTCATGAGAAGCTCGGATTCATAGCTTCCACTTGTACCTGACAAGGCTTTGACTGGCCTGGATATGCAAGAATGGAAACTCTGAGGCAGGTCTTCGCACTCAATTATTATCTTGTCGAGATATGCGAGATACTCCACATAGTTCCTGAGTTCTCTGATATTTCCATTCCAGCTGTGAGTCATAAATGCTTTTTCGGCACTAGGTGAAAGTTCAAATCGTCCGCCGAATTCCTTTCGGAAGAGATGGAATAGAAGCATTATGTCATCACCTCTTTCTCTTAAAGGAGGCAATTGAACAGGAAGAGTATTAAGCCTGTAATAAAGGTCTTTTCTGAAGGTGCCTGAAGCAACCAGTTCATCAAGGGATTCGTTGGATGCTGCAACTATCCTTACGTCTACGGTTATTATTTTGTTTCCTCCAACTCTCATTACTTCACCTTCCTGAATGACTCGAAGGAGCTTAATTTGAAGAGCTGGACTCATTCCTTCGACCTCGTCAAGGAAAATGGTTCCTTTGTGAGCAAACTCAAATAGACCCAGCTTTCCTCCTTTTCTGGCTCCGGTGAATGCCCCGTCTTCATATCCGAAGAGCTCGCTTTCGAGCAGGTTATCAGGCATTGCAGCACAGTTTATAGCGATGAAAGGATACTCCTTCCTGGCAGAGCTGTTGTGGATTGCCTGGGCGAAGAGTTCCTTGCCTGTACCGCTTTCTCCTGTTATAAGGACAGATGAATTGGTCTTAGCCATTTTTTCAGCTATGGACTTGGACCTCATGATGACTTCGCTGTTTCCGATAATATCATCAAATTCGTACTTGGCCTTATGTCCCTTGTTGAGCAGCTGTATTCTGAGGTTGTGCTGCTTTGTCTCTTCTTCGGTGAATCTTTGTATAGTGGCAAACGAACCCATATATTCTGAACCGCGGATAACCGGGGATATCGAATAGTTGATGTCGACGCCCTTTATTCTTACTAGACGGTTCTCAATCTTTTTCCTCGATTTTCTGCATTCTTCAAATGGAATAAACGGAACTGCTTCAGCAGCAGGCTGGTTGACTACACTTTCGGGAGTTATTCCAGCTATATCACACGCCTTGGGGTTGCAGGCGAAAATATAGCTATTCTCGTCTACTCCTATGATTCCGTCGTCCATGATGTTAAGTAGTATCTCAAACTGGCTTTCAAGCCTCAGGGACCTGCCGAAAAGCTGGTCGAAGCTATAGTTATTGGCCGCAATCGATCTGAAGTAGCTTCTGAATTGCTCCCGTTCGAGAAGAAAGTCAAACCTCAGTCTAAGCGCAATCTCCACTACCGTTGTAGATGCAAGAACCCTTTGACCCAGGTTTATTATTTTTTCGACGTCCTCCGGCACATATCTGCACTCGTCTGGTGTCACTGCAAGCTTAAAACCGCTTGGAGGATTACAGCCAGGGAAGCATGGTGTGAACTTGATATGATTTATTCCAAGCTGGCTAAGACGTGTGATTGCCTCACGCACCATCTTCTCGCTCAGGTTAACGAACAGGGCCTCAGTACCTTCCGGAAGCTCGAGGAGTACCTCTATGGCCTTCTTTGTATAGGTCACTTCGATTTCAACCATCGGTCGTCCCTGAGGAATATATCTCTGGAGATCCGACATGCTTTCGAAGGCATCAGTTGAAACCACATACAGGTCAGCATCAGCGATGTCCTTGATCGACCCATCTCTGACATGGTAAGAGGATGTTACTACAAGCTCTCCGAAAAGATCGATTATCTGGTTTTCATAAAATTTTGATGCCACCTTATCCCATGCTATTACCGTGATTCTTTTCTTTATGACAACCACCCTTTCAATACTAATGTAGAAAATGCCATCTCTCAGAGAAAGTGTATGTCAAAGACGATTAATCCACAAGCGGCTTTTTTGGCATGCATTTTGCTTATACAGTTTTAAGACATAAGTCAGGAAAGGATGATAAGGAATGTTGTCAGGAAAAGAATTGATTGAGCTTTTGAAAAAAGAGGTGGTACCGGCTCTGGGTTGCACCGAACCCGTATCAGTGGCACTAGCAGCTGCCTCAGCTGCAAATGCTGTTGGAGGTGATATAAAATCAATAAGGGTAACTGTGAATCCAAATGTCTTTAAGAATGGCATGTCAGTGGGAATTCCTGGATTCGATAAGGTTGGGCTCAAGTATGCCGCAGCATTGGGGGCGTGTCTGAGAAATCCTGAAAAGGGACTCCGGCTTCTTGAGGACCTGGATGAAAAAATGAAATCGAAGACAGACAGCATAGTAGGTGAATCAAGGGTTGAGGTTAGTATTGACCATTCAAAGTCACTTATTTATGTAAATGTTGAAATCGTCACTGAAAATGGAAAGGGAACCGCAACGATAAGGAATACACATTCAAACATCGAATACGTGAGCGTCAACGATAAGGTCCTGATAAACCTGAACAGAGGGCTCTCAGATGAAAGTGATTTACATACCAGGCTTAAAAAGATGAAGATAAAGGAAATTAGAGAGCTTGTGGATTCAATTGAAACCGGTAGCCTTAACTTCATGATGGATGGAGTCGATATGAATGAGAGGATTGCTGAGTTTGGAATGAATGGCGATAGAGGTTTAGGCATAGCTGGAGCAATGAAAGAAATGACAGCAGGCAATGTAATGGGGGACAGCCTGCAAAGCAGGATAATGATGAAGACAGCAGCCTGCGCCGAGAGCAGAATGTCAGGGTGCCCTCATGCGGTCATGAGCAGCGCTGGAAGCGGCAATCATGGGATTACAGCTATCATACCAGTAGTTGAGCTTGCAGCCTATAACAGCAATACCAGAGAAGAGGTAATAAGGGCGATTGCATTCTCACACGCACTTAATGTATACATCAAGCAATATACAGGAAAGCTGTCAGCGACCTGCGGCTGTGGTGTATCTGCCGCCTCAGCTGCCGCGGCTGCAATGACAAAACTTCTTGGTGGGAATGATAGCCAGATTGAGGGAACGATAATAAACATGGCTGGAAATCTTACGGGAATGATTTGTGATGGCGGTAAAGTCGGATGTGCACTTAAGCTTGCAACTGCTAGTGGAGCTGCTCTTATGAGTGCATATTTGTCTATGAGCGGAGTCGTCATTGCTCCTACCGATGGAATCGCAGGAAACAGTGCCGAAGAGGCAATATTCAATATGGGACTTGTGAGCAATCCGGGGATGATGCAGACAGATAAAGTTATTCTTGAAATAATGACAAGGAATTCCTGATAAGCTTGAATTATCATTATTAGATCAACACCAAAGGAAAGTCTGATATCAAGGCATCCTATATAAACAACCAGGATAATGGGGTGCAATACTGAACTTCACTTCCTTAGTGCAATTTTCAGTATTGCATGCATCATTTCCAGCATCATTTCAGCTTGTTTTTTGACTGTACAAAATTTTAAAAAAATCCATTGACAGTTGCATGGATAACCTCTATAATAAGTTTTGTTCTGAAAAATTACTGCACGCGGTGATTTGAAGAAACCAATACGTATCAGCAACATTCTTGCAGCATACGTTTTGATTATAGTAAATTTGCGATAGGTCAGACCGTCGTGATTTACATCTATCTGGTGTCTATGACTTTGAGGGTTACACCCGTTCCCATTCCGAACACGACGGTTAAGCCTCAAGGTGCTGATGATACTGCAGGGGAAGCCCTGTGGGAAAGTAGGTCGTCGCCAGATTCCGGATCTTTAGCTCAGTTGGTTAGAGCAACCGGCTCATAACCGGTCGGCCCGGGGTTCGAGTCCCTGAAGGTCCACCATGGGGGTATAGCTCAGTTGGGAGAGCACCTGTTTTGCACGCAGGGGGTCAAGAGTTCGAGTCTCTTTATCTCCACCACAAAAGAAGCGTCTTAGGACGCTTTTTTTGTTGCATTGAAATCTGATAGCTAATTGGTGAATAATTTATCATTCAATATTTGACAGTCAAAACAATTGGTGTTATATTTTATGAAATGATACAAGTCTTCAGGGCGGGGCGAAATTCCCCACCGGCGGTAAAGCCCGCGAGCCTATATGGCAGATTCGGTTAAATTCCGAAGCCGACAGTAAAGTCTGGATGGAAGAGGACAAGGATGGGACGCATGCGTCTATATTTGGCTTTTTTGGGTTCTGAAGATATTCAGGACCCTTTTTTGTTTTTCCGCAAATACTGATTTGACGACTGCTTGCTGGTTTGTGATTTGCTTTTAAGTGGAGGAATCAACATGGACATGGATTATATGGACAGAGCACTTGAGCTGTCTAAGAGGGGGGAAGGAAGAGTAAATCCCAATCCTCTTGTAGGTGCAGTCATTGTAAAGAATGACAGGATCATAGGAGAAGGCTGGCATGAATATTATGGGGGTCCGCATGCGGAAGTCAATGCGGTAAGGAATGCTACAGAGGATGTAAGAGGTTCTACCATATACGTCACTTTGGAACCCTGCTCCCATTACGGAAAAACTCCTCCATGCGCCGAGCTTCTTAGAGCCAAGGGATTTGGTAGAGTTGTAGTAGCCATGACGGACCCAAATCCTCTGGTAGCTGGAAAGGGAATTGAAATCCTGAGAGAAGCTGGCATCAAGGTCGATGTAGGCTTGCTTGAAGAGAAAGCACGAAGGCTGAATGAGATATTCATAAAGTATATTATAACAAAGCAACCGTTTGTGATAATGAAAAGCGCAATGACACTCGACGGGAAGACAGCGACATCTGGAGGAGAGTCCAAGTGGATAACAGGGAAAGAATCCAGAGAATATGTCCACAGGATCCGAAACAGGGTATCTGGAATCATGGTTGGAATAGGAACACTGCTTTCTGATGATCCATCCCTTACAGCAAGGACAGAGGATGGATGTGACCCTTTAAGGATCATTGTCGACTCAAGGCTGCGAATACCAATGGATGCGAAGGTGCTGAATTCTCCAGGCAGAACAATCATTGCAACAACGGAGGATTATGACAGGAACAGGTATGAGGAGCTTGAGGAATTGGATTCTGTAGAAGTGCTGGTTACCGGTAAGTCTGGTTCGGGTGTGGACCTAAAGCACCTTATGTCACACCTCGGTGCGAAAGGTATAGACAGTGTGCTCCTGGAAGGCGGATCTGAACTTAACTGGTCAATGGTAAATGAGGGGCTGGTTGACAAGGTAATGACTTTCATTGCACCAAAGATCCTCGGTGGCTGTGAATCAAAGACACCTGTAGGAGGAGCCGGATTTCCAGGACTTGGTGAAGCGCTTGTCCTAAAGGATATTGAGGTCACAAGATTTGGAGATGATACCCTGATAGAGGGATATGTGAGAAGAGGTGACAATAATGTTCACGGGACTTGTTGAAGAAATAGGGTTTATGGAATCAGTGGTGCATTCAGGCAATTCGATGAAGATAAGAATCAAGGCATCCAGGGTTCTGGAAAATGTTAAAAAGGGTGATTCAATAAGCACCAACGGAGTCTGCCTTACTGTCACATCCTTTGATGCATCTTCATATACAGCCGATGTGATGCCGGAGACTTTGAGACTTACTAATCTTGGCAGCCTGGTCAAGGGAAGTCCGGTAAACCTCGAAAGGGCCATGATGGCAGGAGACCGGTTCGGCGGACATATCGTATCTGGTCATATCGATGGTATCGGATATGTAAGGAGCTTCAGGGAAGAAGACAATGCGACCTGGATCTCTGTGGATTGTCCTTATGAACTCCTTAAGTACATTGTAGCTAAAGGCTCGATAGCTATGGATGGAACAAGCCTGACTGTAGTTGATACTGACCACAGCGGATTCAGGGTCTCAATAATACCGACTACAAAGGATGAAACGGCACTTCTGAAAAAGAAGACCGGTGATCCGATAAACCTTGAATGCGACATACTTGGCAAATATGTGGAAAGGCTGCTTTCTTTCAGAGATGTCGGAAAGAATGACATAAGCATGGATTTTCTGAAGGATAACGGATTTCTATAGGAGGAGAGGAAATGTTCAACACAATAGAAGAAGCACTGAAGGATATCATGGAAGGCAAGATCGTGGTTGTAGTGGATGATGAGGACAGGGAGAATGAAGGTGACCTTCTTATGGCTGCAGACAGGGTCACACCGGAGGCTGTCAATTTCATGGCTACCTACGGCAGAGGCCTCATATGTGTGCCTATAACGGGAAAGAGGGCATTGGAGCTTGATTTCTGCAATATGGTAGAGAATAGCACTGATCCCAAAAAAACAGCATTCACGGTATCGGTTGATTCGAACAGGTCGACTACAGGCATATCCGCCTATGAGAGGTCTGCAACAATAAGTCACATAATGGAACCGGGGGCAAGACCAGAAGAGTTCAACAGACCGGGACATATTTTCCCGCTTGTTGCGAGGGAAGGCGGCGTACTCGTAAGGGCAGGGCATACTGAGGCCGCTGTGGATATGGCACGTCTAGCCGGGTTTTCTCCAGCAGGAGTCATCTGTGAGATAATGAAGGATGACGGACACATGGCAAGGGTTCCTGAGCTTGAGGTATTCTGTGAAAAGCATGGGTTGAAGCTTGTGACAATAAAGGACCTCATAGAATACAGGAGAACCAAAGAGATACTGGTGGAAAAGGTAGCTGAAACGATTCTGCCGACAAAGTACGGAAGCTTCAAGATGGTCGGTTATGTAAGCAAGGTCAATGGTGAACATCATGTTGCCCTTGTAAAGGGAGACGTTACAACTCCTGAGCCGGTTCTATGCAGAGTACACTCTGAATGCCTTACAGGCGATGCATTCGGCTCAATGAGATGCGATTGCGGTGAGCAGCTTGCTGAGGCTCTAATGAGGATTGAAACCGAAGGTAGAGGTATCCTGCTCTATATGAGACAGGAAGGAAGAGGAATAGGCCTCATCAACAAGATAAAGGCTTATGCACTGCAGGACCAGGGAATGGACACTGTGGAAGCCAATCTTGCTCTTGGCTTCCAGGAAGACCTGAGAGACTATGGAATAGGAGCTCAGATACTTTATGACCTTGGAGCCAGGGAGCTTAAGTTAATGACAAACAATCCACACAAGGTGATCGGACTTTCAGGATATGGCATCAGGATCACAGAAAGGGTTCCGATACAGCTAAACCATAATGAAGTGAATGAATTCTACATGAAGACAAAAAAGGAAAAGATGGGCCACGAGCTTAATTTTGAGGAGGAATAGAAATGAAGGTTTATGAAGGAAAGCTGATTTCAGAAGGAAAAAGATACGGTATTGTAGTTGGAAGGTTCAACGAATTCATTGGTGGAAAGCTATTGTCAGGAGCATTGGACGGGCTTAGGCGTCATGGAGTTTCAGATGACGACATCGAAATATCATGGGTGCCAGGGGCATTTGAAATCCCGTTGATTGCGAAGAAGATGGCATCAAGCGAAAAGTACGATGCTGTAATATGTCTTGGAGCGGTAATAAAGGGATCGACACCTCACTTCGACTATGTTTCAAGCGAAGTTTCAAAGGGAGTTGCCCATGTATCCCTGGAAACAGGAATACCTGTAATATTTGGAGTGTTGACCACAGATACCATAGAACAGGCCATCGAAAGGGCAGGAACTAAGGCAGGAAACAAGGGCTTTGATGCTGCAGTCACAGCAGTCGAGATGGTCAACCTTATCGGAGAGATTAATGGCTAAGATAACTCTGTCGGGAATCAGGACCATATATTTTGATTTCGACGGGACAATACATGAAAGCAACAGAGTGTATGCACCAGCCTTCAGAAAGGCCTACAGATATCTTGTAGATGAAGGAAAGGCTGAAGAGAGGACCTTCACAGATAAGGAGATATCGGTCTGGCTGGGCTATTCAAGGACCGAAATGTGGAAGAGCTTCATGGGACATCTGGAGGAAGACTACAGAAAGGCTGCTGGAGAGATGATCGGAAGGGTCATGAGAGAAGGTATCGAGGAAGGGACTGCAAGGCTTTATGAAGGAGCTGCTCATGTTCTTGCTGAGCTGAAGAAAAGAGGATATGTTCTCGTATTCCTTAGCAACTGCGGCAGAAAATACATGGAGACGTCCTCCAAGGCATTCAGCCTTGATAAATACTTTGATTCGATGATTTGCTCTGAAGACCATGGATATATCCCGAAGGATGAGATACTAAAGGATGTGATGGGCAATTTTCCGATGGGACAGGTTATCGTGGGCGACAGGTTCCATGATGTGGAATCAGGAGTAAGGAACGGGATCCCCTCAATATTCTGCGAATATGGGTATGGAAATAAAGATGAGGGGAAGGAGGCTACCTATAGCATCAAGGATATCAGGGATCTTCTTGATATTCTTCCCTGAACATTTACAACCCTCAGCTCATATGGTAAAATACGCTGTAAAATAAATAAAGACAGTTCGTAACCATCCTGTCTATAAACAAAACTAGGATCAGCTGATTTTGGCTTTTATTATGGTGCGCTCAACGCACCATTTTTTTATTGTCACGGCATCCTTTTTTGTTCAGTCAGGTAAGTTTCAACAAAAAGGAGAACGAAATGCAGACAACACAAAGAAGAGAAAATATGGTGCCAGTGCTGAACAGGACCTCAAAGCTCGCGATATCAGGAATAGTGGTTGCAGCCTATGTGGTAATCATGTACCTGACCCAGGGGTTTGCCTTTGGCCAATACCAGATCAGGATAGCTACAGGACTTTATGCCCTAGCGGCTGTTCATCCGTTCCTTGTCGTTCCGCTTGGACTTGCAAACCTTCTGAGCAATACCCTCATGGGAGGACTGGGCATTCTTGACATGGCCGGTGGACTGGCAGCAGGCCTATTGACAGCAGCTCTTTGCAGGGTATTTGGAAGATACAACATCTACCTATCGGCTATTCCGGTTATGGTAGTGCCGACATTACTGGTTCCCGTATGGCTTTCATACATTCTTGGGCTGCCTTATATAATGCTTGTTGCAAGCCTTTCTGTTGGCCAGGTTGTATCAGGAATAGCAGGGGCAGTGCTCGCATCACGTTTGAAGGGAAGGATATAGCATGGATATGGGAAATGACCTGTCTCTTCTTGGAAACAAGAATGTAACCTATAGATTCGACTATACTCCCGAAGTTCTCGAGACATTCATCAACAAGCACCAGGATAATGACTATTTCGTCAAATTCAACTGCCCTGAATTCACAAGCCTTTGTCCGATAACCGGACAGCCTGATTTTGCAACCATATACATATCTTATGTTCCTGATGTGAAAATGGTGGAAAGCAAGTCTCTCAAACTGTATCTGTTGAGCTTCAGGAATAGAGGGGATTTCCATGAGGATTGCATGAACATAATCATGAAGGACCTTGTTCGGCTAATGGATCCCAAATATATTGAGGTATGGGGAAAGTTCACTCCAAGAGGAGGAATTTCAATAGACCCCTACTGCAATTATGGTAAAAAAGGCACCAGATGGGAAAGCGTCGCAAGCAGAAGACTAGAGGAGCATGACATGTATCCGGAGAAAGTGGATAACAGATAAAAACAGCCTGCAGACTAATTTCTGCAGGCTGTTTTTTTACTCACCCATCGCGTAGAGAAGGATTTTTCTCGTCCTGGGACCGTCAAATTCACAGAACAGCACCGACTGCCATAGTCCAAGGTCCGGATAGCCGTTGGTAATGATTATAGTTACTGAACATCCGATAGTCGAACTTTTGATATGAGCAGTGGAATTGCCTTCCATGTGCATGAAGCTCTTGTCCTCCGGGAATGCCTTTGATAGTCCGAGGAGGATATCTCTGGCCACATCACCATCGGAACCGTCATTTACCGTGATAGCTCCGGTAGTATGGTGAGAGAATACTGTCAGTAATCCTGTTTTAATACCCGTTCCCTTCACGAAGACACGAATCTTTTCCGTTATGTCTATCAGCTCTTCTTTCTTTGAGGACTTGATTTCAATGTCGGATTTCTTTGTTATCATGTTATCACCGCCTGGTTTGATATTTGGCATGAGTCCGAAGGTTCAGATGAGCTTGAGCGACATGCTATTGACTATAATCCCTAGATACTTGTTAATTTGATTATACTCCAATGAAAAGTTCCAAGTATTGAGTTGTCCAATTGTTTATAAGTTATTAATTTTATTCATTTTGCAAAGAATGAGATATAATCAGATTATAGTCTTAAGTTAGGCGGTGGAGAATGCTTGGAAGGGTAAGGCAGTTCCTGATTCATATTTCAGGGACATTCAAACGGCTGGATGATAACTATCTGGTCGAGCATCTTGATAAGGAGCAGCTTTTGCTATTTCTAAAGCTGTCAAAGTCAGATGCGCAGCACAGCATAAGGGTTGCAAAGGCAATGGAGAAGTATGCCCCGGAGGAGCTGAAGCATGTCTATGCAGGCATAGGATTGTTTCATGACATCGGCAAGACAATAAGACCGCTGTCTGTATTAGAGAAGGTAGTACTGGTCCTTGCGCATGCGGTAATGAAGGATGACTTAAGGAAGCTTGTCAGATTCAAGGCTGTCGAGTCATACCTTGGACATGGGAGATCTGGAGCCGAAATTCTTGAAAGAAGAGGTATTTTCTATAACACACCCTGGGTAAGGGATGTTATACGGTACCACCACGATTTGCCGGAGCATTACTCAGATGACGATGAAATTGACGGCATGTTCAATAAAGCAATGGACTCACTTAAACTGGCAGACAATGACAACTGATAAAAGTAACGCCCGGGTGTAATTCCGGGGGAGGGAATCTGGTATGAACATCAAGAGAACGACTAAAAACAGGAAGAACATGATTATAGGAGCTGCAGTTGCAGTAATTGCGCTGCTGCTGGCTTCATCATCCCTTATTGCTGAACTTCAATGGTTCAATGAGGTAGGTTATACAAGGACTTTTTTGACTAGGGCCATGGCTGTTGTTGCACTGACTGTACCGATTTTTCTGATTCTATTTGTAATCTCCTTTCTATATTTCAAAGGGATTACAAAGAAGTATGATTCTGCGATATATCCTCCAAAACCGACGAAGGAAATCGTAGCAAGAAACAAGACCTTTTATCTTGCTTCAGGCGTATTTTTCCTGTTCATATCAATAAACATAGCTATGAATTACTGGTATGTCATATTGCAGTTTCTAAACAGCGTGGATTTCAACATAGCTGACCCGATTTTCGGAATGGACGTGTCATTCTATGTTTTCAAGCTGCCGCTCATTAACCTGCTAATATCTGTATCCAGGACAATAATAGTAGTAATCGGAATAATCACGGTTGCGGTATATCTCGTAATTTCCGCATCATCATCGCTTGGAAGGCTTGACCTGAGGGATGTGAAGGGCAATTTCGAAGTAATGAAGACCGGATTCATTCAATTTGCGGGAAAACCGCTTGCAGTGCTTGCAGCAATATTCCTTGTCCTTACATCCGTGGATTATTATCTTGCTACCTTCGACATCATGTACAGCCCCAGAGGCGTGGTTTTCGGCCCAGGCTATACCGATGTTAAGGTGGAGGTTCCTTTCCTTTACATACTTGCTGGTTTGTCGCTTCTTTCAGCTGCAGTGGTAGCTTATGGTGTGATAAAGAAGAATGCAAAATTCATACTGGTTCCTATCGCCGCGATTTTTGTGATGAATGTTGTTGAAGGCATAGCGATAATTGGGGTCCAGTCGGTTGCGGTAACTCCAAACGAGCTTGAAAAGGAACGTCCATACATAAGCAACAATATAGATATGACCAGGAAGGCGTTCGGACTCGACAAGATTGAGATTAGGACGTTTGATGCGAACAAGAGCCTGACAAAGGATACTCTTGAAGAAAACCGTGATGTTGTAGATTCAATAAAGATCAACTCATACGACCAGACTCTAAAATTCATACAGCAGACTCAGGTAATCAGATATTATTATGACTTTAACGATGTCGATATCGACAGGTATACTATAAATGGAGAGAAGAAGCAGGTGTTCCTGTCTGCAAGGGAGATCGACACCAGCATTATTGATCCGGCGACATGGCAGAACAAGCACCTTTTCTATACTCATGGCTATGGTGTGATAATGAGCGATGCATCGACGGTTACGAGCCAGGGGCAGCCGAGTTTCCTGATGAAGGACATACCGACTACCAACTCGACAGATATCCCCATTGAAAATCCAAGGCTCTACTTCGGTGAACTTACATCAGACTATACCATAGTAAATACGGATATTGATGAATTCGACTACCCGAAGGGTGGAGAGAACGAAACCTACAGATATACCGGTGACGGAGGAATCGAGCTGGGATTGCTGAACAAGGTACTGTATTCGATAGTTGAGCAGGAGCCTAAGATACTGATTTCATCCATAGTCAACAGCGACTCCAGGATATTGCGCAGGAGGAACATTGTAGACAGAGTATCTGCAATTGCTCCATTCCTGGCCTATGATGAAGACCCGTATCTTGTGATTGCTGACAGCAAGCTCTACTGGATAATGGATGCATATACCACCTCATCCAGATTTCCGTATGCACAGACCTTTGACGGCTACAATTATATAAGGAATTCTGTAAAGGTAACAGTAGATGCATACACCGGAGAGGTGAATTTCTACCTGTCCGATAAGAATGATCCAATTGCATTAAGCTTCAACAAGATATTCGGAGGCCTGTTCCAGGATATGTCACTCATGCCAGAAAGCATAAAGGCGCATATAAAGTACCCTGAGAACCTCTTTGAATATCAGGCTGTTGTCATGGAGAGATACCATGTGACAGATCCGAATGTTTTCTACAACGGAGAAGACATCTGGGAGAGATCCAAGAGTACAAAGACTGTGGTTGATGAAAAGTCTGTCAGCGATGCATACAGCCTGTTTACAAGATTTCCAGGAGAGGAGGAGCTGGAGCTCATTTTCACCGACTACTACACTATCAAGGGCAAAGAGAACATGGTTGCGATTGTCAGCGCCAGAATGGATGGGGAGAACTACGGAAAGATAGTGGAGTTCAAGTTTCCTCCGCAGAAGACGGTATCGAGCCCATACCTTTTCAGGAACAAGCTCAATCAGGATACCACAATATCGAAGGAATTGAGCCTTCTTGACGCGAGAGGGTCTTCGGTGAATTTTGGGGATATCGTAATTACCCCGATCAATGATTCCCTGCTTTATGTAGTACCACTTTACCTGGTTGCTGAAGGGGAGAATTCAATTCCTGAAGTCAAGAGGGTCATAGTATCCAATGATGACAGGATCGTAATCGCTGAATCCCTGGACAAGGGACTCGAGGACCTGTTCGGCTACGGACCGGGAGGAGAGACTCCGGGCGAACCCGGAGAGCCTGGTGAGGTGCCTGGAGACCTTGTGCAGCAGGCTCTGCAGCTCTATGAGGCTGCGCTTGAAGCTCAGCGTGAAGGAAACTGGGCTGAATATGGAAGATTGATTGAAGAGCTTGGCAAGGTCATTGAGGAGCTGCAGAATTAGGAGGACTGAATATGGATTATGATGTGGTGATCCTTGGCGGTGGTCTTGTAGGTTGTTCGCTGGCTTATGAGCTTTGCAAGTACAGCCTCAATATTGCTGTAATCGAGAAGAATTTTGACATAGCTGAAGACGCGGCACTGTTCAATTCATCTCTGATCCTTGATGGCAAGGATGAAGAGGATGAGGCTGTATTCAGGAGAATCAGGGAAAGCGCCGAAGAGCTTGGCAGAATGTCCGATGCTTTGGGTGTATTCCACGAGAAGGTTCCGTCATTCACAATATACAGGGACAAGGAAGAAGCAAGGAGAGTCTATGACAGGGCAGTCCTCAGAGGAATTG
This sequence comes from Clostridiaceae bacterium UBA6110, assembly GCA_002428415.1. Classification (GTDB taxonomy): domain Bacteria; phylum Bacillota; class Clostridia; order Clostridiales; family Clostridiaceae; genus Youngiibacter. The sequence goes on along the minus strand of DIWI01000053.1, from coordinate 5,531 downwards.
AGGGAGTGAGTCTGCTTTCAGAGGACAGTCTTGTAAAAAGGAATCCTCTGATCAAGGATGATCCGGCGTGTATAATATATTCCGAAAACACTGGCGTAATCGCTCCGTATGATTATGCCACCGCGATGGCTGAGATAGCATTTGACAATGGTGTCAGCTTCAGGCTTGAGGAAGAGGTTACGGATATTCAGAGACAGGCAAGAGGTGGTATGAAAATCACCACAAACAAGAACAAATATACATCCAAGCTGGTGATCAAAACTACATTCGGCGACAGATACACCATCAAGCATGAGGATGCAGTTATGTTCCCAACCGAAATTCTCGAGAACATGCTTATCGAGAAGGATTTCAAAGGTGAAATAAAAAATATCATCACAAGATACAAATCAAACGGGGAAGTCGTAACAATACTTCCCAGCTCAACCAACAAGCTGGTAGCTTCGTTCAGGACCAATGAGAGGAAGGAATTCTCAGGAGTCAAGAAAGAGGTTGAAAGTGTAATCGGACCGTTTCCTGCCGAAAGAGTAGATATCCTGAATCAGACAATATACTGGAAGGAGCCGGTTTTCCTGGACTGCGAAATCGCAGACAAGGGATATATCCATGTCCAGGCAAAAAGCTACTCTGTAGACTCAATCATAACTTCGCTAACAAGAGATACGGTAAATGCCGTTGTTGAAGGCTTCAAGGCAATGCCGGTGTCCGAATTCAAATCGAAGACAAGGGAGTATTACAGGTTCAGTGAAATGACAGACAAGGAAAGGAACGAGCTTATAAGGATAGATCCGAAATACGGAAACATGGTCTGTCTGTGTTCGAATGTCACAGAAGGAGAAATAGTGGATTCCATCAGGCGCCCATTGGGAGCAAGGACTGTTGAGGGTGTAAGAAGAAGAACCCGGATGGTCTTTGGAAGATGCCAGGGCTCCCATTGCCTTACAAAGGTGGTAAGGATACTTGCCAGAGAGCTTGATAAGAACCCTATGGACATCATGAATGACAAAAAGAATTCTCAGGTTATCGCTTCGAGGATCAAGGAATTCGACACCATGTAAGGAGGTTGAAGGTGGAAAAGGAGTACTACACAAGCGTCATCAGGCTAAAGGGTGACCCCAACATAAGGATGGTGCCGGTAAAGAGCACGGAGCCAATGGAAACAACACTCTTCATTGAATGCTCAAAGGTGCTTTCAAGAGTATATGCCGGAACTCCTGTAAAAAAGGGCGACATTGTTTGCAGCAACATACTGAATACGGGAATCGACATCATAGCTACCAAAAGCGTCGGGATGTTGACCTTTAATCTGGATGGAGATATAATCTAAGAATACAGAATTAAACCGTTGAAGAGATAAGTAGCCTTCTAAAAAGCAGTCAGAGACAGGGTGGTTAGGTGAAAACCCGATGCTTGATACAGGTGAATCCGCCTCGGAGGGGCTGCGAAGAGCAGCACGGTCACACCGTTACATGTACTTAAGGATGGTTATTACCATTAAATTAGGGTGGCACCGCGAGTCATATCGTCCCTTCGGATGATATGGCTTTTTCATATCCAAAATTATCCCGGAATATGCCTAATCAGGCGAATAAATCAAATGGAGGAATAAAAAATGCTGGACATCAAAAGGATAAGAAACAATCCTGAAGAGATAAAGAGGCTTATGGCCAACAGGGGAGAGTCTTTGGACCTTTCAGATATCGACAAGGTCGTAGCCCTTGATGAGGAAAGAAGGCAGATACTTGTCAATGTGGAGGCTGACAAATCTAGAAAGAATCAGGTTTCGGCAGAAATCCCAAAGCTTAAGAAGGCCGGACAGGATACGGCGGCTATCATGGCTGAAATGAAGGCTCTGGGAGATGAAGTCAAGATCCTTGACCAAAAGGTCAAGGACATTGATGCTGAAATCGAATATATCATGCTGAGACTGCCTAACATTCCAAATGAGCTTGTACCAGATGGAGCGACTGATGCAGATAACATTGAAATCAAAAGATGGGGAGAACCAAAATCCTTCGGCTTTGACCCCAAAGCTCATTGGGATATAGGCACTGACCTTGATATCCTTGACTTTGAAAGGGCAGGCAAGATTACAGGCTCAAGGTTTACGATCCTGAAGGGATTTGGCTCGTCACTGGAAAGGGCTGTAATCAACTATTATCTTGATACCCATACCGATTATGGCTACAAGGAGATATTCCCTCCATTCATGGTAAACAGGGCTTCAATGACAGGCACAGGACAGCTTCCGAAATTCGAAGAAGATGCATTCAAGGTAACTAACGATGACTACTTCCTTATACCTACAGCTGAGGTGCCGGTAACCAATATGTACAGGGATGAAACCTTCTCAGGCGACGACCTGCCCCTGAAGCATGTTGCATATTCAGCCTGCTTCAGGGCAGAGGCAGGATCTGCAGGAAGGGATACCAGAGGCCTCATAAGGCAACACCAGTTCAACAAGGTTGAGCTGGTCAAGTTCACAAAGCCAGAGGATTCCTATGCCGAGCTGGACAAGCTTGTCGAGGATGCTGAAAGGGTCCTTCAGGGTCTTGGAATACCATACAGAATTGTCAGGATATGCAAGGGCGATCTTGGTTTTACAGCTGCCCTCAAGTATGACATAGAAGTCTGGATGCCAAGCTACAACAGGTATGTGGAGATTTCAAGCTGTTCTAACTTTGAGGATTTCCAGTCAAGAAGAATCAATATCAAGTACAAGGAAACCCCAAAGGATAAACCGCAGTTTGTCCATACTCTCAATGGTTCAGGTGTTGCAATAGGAAGGACTGTCGCAGCAATCCTGGAGAACTTCCAGAATGAGGATGGCTCAGTCACGATCCCTGAAGTACTCAGGCCGTATCTGAAAGGAAAAGAATCCATAACAAAGTAATAAACATACTGGAAATACATAGCAAAGAATGATTGATACACCCCATGCATCCGATACTGTATTATAATGGTATCAGCACGGGGTGTAATTTTATCTGAAGGAGCAATGTTTTGAAGGCAAGCATAAGGACTTACGGAGCTACTAAAGACAGGCTTGGGGGAGCAAAATGGCTTGAGGTTGAGGTGCCGGAAAAAACCAGCATAAGAGAGCTGATGTCCATACTTGGAATTGCTGATGATGAAATCATGGCAGTCATGATGGATGGAAGATTTCTGGCTAAAGAAGATCACATCAATGAAGGAGACAGGCTTCAGCTGCTTCCGTTTATCGGCGGGGGCTGAAGAGCAGGAAATGGGGGGTATTAGATGAAAATACTAAGAGTAAACATGGGAACAGGTTCAATCAGAATGGAAGAGCTGGGGGAAAAATACAGACTGCTTGGCAACAGAGGTCTGGTATCTTCACTGATTTACAATGAGGTAGTCCCGACATGCAGTCCGATTGGCCCTAACAACAAGCTGTACATTGCTTCAAGCCCTCTTGAGGGATTTGGGGTAACAAGCACGGGAAGAATATCGGTCGGTGCAAAGAGTCCGCTTACAGGAGGTATCAAGGAAGCAAATGCCGGCGGTACTGCAGGCTCAAGGATGGCAAGGCTGGGTATTCGAGCAATAGCTTTTGAAGGCGCTGCTGAGGGCTCCTGGATACTCAGGATATCATCAGCAGGATCTGAACTGCTTGAAGCATCCGAATATGCGGGTCTTGGGACGTATGAGACCACAAAAAGGCTGCTGGACAGATTTGGAAGGGACTCATCAGTAATTTCCATAGGTCCATCTGGAGAAAAGCTTCTCCTGAGTGCAGGCGTATTCGTGAGCGATATTGAAGGTGATTCGAGCAGGGCCGCAGCCAGGGGAGGTTTGGGCGCTGTAATGGGTTCTAAAGGATTGAAAGCGATAGTCATCCAGAATGACGGGAACATTAAACCGGAACCCTCTGACAAGGAAGGATTCATCAAGGCGAGACTGGCGCTGCACAAGACAATACTGGAGAATCCCGGAGCTCAGGCATATACTAATTACGGGACCATGGGAATACTGCTTCCCCTGCATGCACTTGGGACCCTGCCAGGCAAAGGGTTTACTGATGCGGACTTTAAAGGTGTTGAATCCGTGAGCGGAGAGAAGATGCTGGAAAACATGGCTGAGAGAGGCGGGGAAGGAAAGCCTGTTCATTCTTGCATGCCGGGTTGTGTCATCAGATGTTCGAATGTGTATCCTGACAAAAATGGAAAGAAGATTGTTTCGCCTCTTGAATATGAAACAAGTGCACTTCTTGGGACTAATCTCTGCATAGATGACCTGGATGTCATTGCTGAGCTGAACAGAAAATGCAATGACTACGGCATCGATACCATTGAAACTGGAGCAGCCCTTGGTGTGGCAGCGCATGCTGGAGTCTTGGAATGGGGCGATGGAAAGAAGGCAGCAGACCTCATAGACGAAATAGGTCAGGGAACTCCTCTTGGCAGGATACTTGGCAGCGGTGCGGTAGTTGCAGGAAAAGTGCTGGGAGTTAACAAAGTCCCTGCAGTAAAGGGCCAGGCTATGGCCGGATATGACCCCAGAGGAGTCAAGAGCATGGGAGCGACCTATGCCATGACGCCAATGGGTGCCGACCACACAGCTGCAGTCACTTTCAGAGCCCCGATCGACCAGTTCAAGTGGGAAGGCGGAATCGATGTCTCAAGGAATATTCAGGTAGCAGTCGCATTCTATGATACCTATTTCTGCTCGTTCGTAGCAAGAGGAGTAGGACCTGCGACGAATCTTCTGAAAGACCTATTCAATACCGCGTTTGGAACTGATTACCATGATGATTCATTCATATCTGAAATCGGCAAGGATTGCATCAAGAAGGAAAGGATGTTCAACCTTGCTGCAGGAGTCACTGAAGAATGGCTTCCTGAATGGATGAGGGAAGAGCCGCTAAAACCCCATGGAAGAGTAGCAGACATTCCGGCCTCTGAGTTTGAACGGTTCTGGGATAAGTCCTTCTGGGGTGAATTCCCTCCGATGCCAAAGAGATTCTGATAAGGACAAAAGGAGGTCAATATGTTTTCTGGTATGAGCATTTTTGAGATCGGCATGCTGCTTTGCTTTGGTGCCGCATGGCCTTTTTCCATCTACAGATCGCTGAAGTCAGGTTCGATAGCAGGCAAGAGCCCGTTCTTCCTCGGTATAATAATTGTCGGCTATTTGTGTGGAATATTGAACAAGGTTCTCTATAGATACGACCAGGTGGTCTTCCTGTATGCGCTTAACCTTCTCATGGTATCCACGGATTTGATTATTTACATGAGAAATGCAAAAAGGCTCAGAGGCTCTGCAGCAAAATGAACGAGTCGGTAGGTATGATTTGAAAGAAAGGCGAGTTTACTTCTGTCTTTCATGATATTGAAAATTAGCAATGAAAAAACAGCAAATCAGCAAAAAATGAATGTTGACACTTGTTTTTCATGCTGATATAATATGTTTTGTCGCTATACTTGGAGAGATGGTCGAGCTGGTTGAAGGCACCGGTCTTGAAAACCGGCGTACATGAAAGTGTACCGTGGGTTCGAATCCCACTCTCTCCG
>DIWI01000049.1 GCA_002428415.1 Clostridiaceae bacterium UBA6110 | reverse complement strand
CGGCCGATGTGGCAAGTGTCATGGCTGAAGAGGGTCACATAGATGACATAATACTGACAACTGAAAGCGGTGCGTTTGGAGGAGTTCCTGCCAGCTCTCCGAACTTCGGGAGTTCGTATAACGCAGAGGCTAACATTGACCATGGCTACATGTTCGATTTCTATGACGGCGGAGGAATAGATGTGGCAGTGCTGGGACTTGCACAGGCAGACGAACAGGGTAACATCAACGTAAGCAAGTTCTTCATTCCAGGATTCGGTGACAGACTTACAGGACCCGGAGGTTTCATCAACATCTCCCAGAGTTCGAAGAAGGTTATTTTCGCAGGGACCTTCACTGCAAAATGCAGGATGGAGATTGCTGATGGTGGCCTTAAGATCCACGAGCCAGGGAAGGGTATGAAGTTCCTGAAGGAAGTTGAACAGGTAACCTTCAGCGGAGAGTATGGGGCAAGGAGCGGGCAGGAGATCCTGTATGTCACCGAGCGCTGCGTCTTCAAGCTGATAGGCGGTAAGATGACAGTAATCGAGGTTGCTCCCGGTGTGGACCTGGAAAAGGACATCATAGGCCAGATGGAATTCATCCCGGAAATAGCAGAGGATCTTAAGCTTATGGACAGCAGCCTTTTTTGTGAAGAATGGGGCGGTCTGAAGCTGTAGAAGCACTAATGTACAGACCATAAAGAAACAAGATAACAGAACAATACATATTGAAAAGAGATTGAGGAGGAAATGAAATGTTTTTTACTGAACAGCATGAGCTCATAAGAAAGCTTGCGAAGGATTTCGCAGAGAAGGAGCTTACAAACGATGTACTTGACAAGGTAGAGGAATCAGGAGTTTTTCCTGAGGTGATCCTGGACAAGATGGCCAAGGCGGGATTTTTCGGAATAAAGATCCCGAAGGAAGTCGGAGGACAGGGTGCAGACGCCAGGTCCTACGCCATAGTCATGGAGGAGATAGCAAAGGTCAGCGCTGTTGCCAGCCTTTACGTCTCATCACCGAACTCTTTATCAGGTGGTCCGCTGCTTCTTGCGGGAACTGACGAGCAGAAGGAGAAATATCTAAGACCTGTTGTGACAGGGGAAAAGATACTGGCCTTTGGATTGACCGAGCCAGGTGCCGGATCTGATGCAGGCGGAATGACAAGTACTGCTGTGAAGGATGGCGACTACTATGTACTTAACGGCAGGAAGACCTTCATCACAATGGCGCCGCTGGCTGATTACGCCATAATTTATGCGAAGACAGACCTTACTAAGGGCACAAAAGGAATATCAGCTTTCATAGTCGATATGAAACTTGAAGGCGTCTCCTGCGGTAAAGCAGAACATAAGATGGGCCTCATAGGCTGCGCCACAAGCGACATAATACTTGAGAACGTAAGGGTACATAAGAGCGATCTTCTCGGCGACGAGGGCAAGGGGTTCACAAATGCCATGAAGACTCTTGATACAGGAAGAATGGGAGTAGCGGCACAATCTATCGGAGTAGCTCAGGGTGCTCTCGATGAGGCTATAAAGTATGCCAAGGAGAGAAAGCAGTTCGGTAGAAGGATAGCTGATTTCCAGTCCATAAGCTTCATGATCGCTGACATGGCGACAAAGCTCGAAGCAGCAAAGCAGCTTGTATACAAGACAGCATACCTCATGGATACAAGACAGCCATCCGGACAGAGCGCTTCCATGGCCAAGTACTACGCATCTGAGGTCTGCAACGAGATTTGCGCCAAGGCTGTACAGATCCACGGAGGATACGGCTTCATCAAGGAGTACAAGGTAGAGAGATTCTACAGGGATGCAAGGATATTCACAATTTATGAAGGCACTTCGCAGGTACAGCAGATGGTAATAGCTGGCACCCTGCTGAAGAAGTAACGGGAGGTAATTTTCAATGAAGATTCTAGTTTGCGTAAAACAGGTTCCAGATACAAATGAAGTTAAGATAGACCCGGTCAAGGGCACTCTGATAAGGGACGGAGTCCCAAGCATCCTTAATCCGGACGATGCGAATGCGCTTGAGGCAGCGCTGGCCCTGAAGGATACGATGGCTGATACGACTGTTGCCGTCCTTACCATGGGACCTCCACAGGCGACATATATGCTCAGGGAATGCCTCGCAATGGGTGCTGATGAAGCTTATCTCCTTAGCGACAGGGCATTCGGCGGAGCTGATACCTGTGCGACCTCTACAACTCTTGCAGCTGGTGTCAGAAGGGTCAAGGATGTGGACATCATATTCGCCGGAAGGCAGGCGATAGATGGAGATACAGCCCAGGTTGGTCCTCAGCTTGCACAAAGGCTTAACCTTCCTGTTGTTACTTATGTCGAGAAAATAGTTAGCCTTGAAAAAGACAAGGCAATTGTACACAGGCAGATGGAGGACGGCTATGAGGTGATTGAGGTTCAGACACCATGCGTGCTGACTGCAGTCAAGGAGCTCAATGTTCCGAGATACATGTCGGTTGCCGGAGTCATGAATGCTTATGAGAAGAAAATCGAGGTATGGGGCCATAAGGATGTTGAGCTTGACCCATCCTGCTGCGGACTTACCGCATCACCTACACAGGTATTCCGTTCATTCACACCTCCTCCAAAAGGAAAGGGCGAGATGCTCGACGGATCCGTACAGGTAATGGCAGGTACTCTGGTAACCAAACTGAAGCAGAAACATTACATCTAAATTGAAAGGACTGAGATAACATGTCTGTAAATATAATTAACGAGAAATGCAAGGGCTGCACCATATGCGTAAAGAGCTGTCCTTTTGGTGCGATAACAATGTCAGGCAAGCTGGCTGTCATAGGCGTGGCGTGCACTAGCTGCGGCGTATGCGTTGACAAATGCCCGTTCAAGGCAATAGAGAAGATAGAAGAAGAAAAGAAAGAGACAATAGATATTACCGAGTACAGTGGAATATGGGTCTTTGCGGAACAGAGGAACAAGAAGATAATGCCAGTTGTAATCGAGCTTATGGGCGAAGGCAAGAAGCTTGCTGCAGAAATCGGATGCGAGCTGTCGGCAGTTGTCTGTGGATCAGACATAGGAAGCCTCGCTGACGAGCTTTTCGAGTACGGTGCAGACAAGGTGTATGTCGCTGATTCACCAGAGCTTGATAAGTATACGACAGATGGATACACCAAAGTAATATTTGAGGCTATAGGAAAATACAAGCCGGAAATAGTTCTGCTTGGTGCAACACATATCGGCAGAGACCTGGGACCATGTCTTGCAGTCAAAGCCAACACAGGACTTACTGCAGACTGCACGAAGCTTGAAATTGACCCTGACGACAAGAAGATAAAGCAGACCCGTCCGGCCTTTGGTGGAAATCTCATGGCGACCATCGTCTGTCCGAATCATCGCCCTCAGATGTCGACAGTAAGACCTGGAGTAATGGACAAGGCTGCGAAAGTTCCCGGAAGAAAGGGAGAGACTGTAAAGTTATCAGTTTCATTCTCTGAAGGAGACATAAGGACAAAGGTAGTCGAGGTGGTTAAACATCTTAAGGAGATGGTATCCCTTACCGATGCTGAGATTATCGTATCCGGAGGCAAGGGAATGAAGGGTCCGGAAGGCTTCGAGCTTCTGAGACAGCTTGCAGGCAGGCTGGGCGGAGTCGTAGCAGCATCAAGAGCAGCAGTTGACGCCGGCTGGATGGATCATGCATATCAGGTTGGACAGACCGGAACTACAGTAAAGCCTAAGATATACATAGCCTGCGGAATTTCAGGCGCGATACAGCACATAGCAGGAATGCAGAATTCAGAGCAGATAGTCGCGATAAACTCAGCAGAAAATGCTCCGATATTTGAAGTTGCAGATTATGGTATAGTCGGAGACCTGTTCAAGGTTATCCCGTCAATCATAGACGAGCTCGACAAGCAATGCTCATGAAGCTGGCAGTTAAAATTCCAAAATACTGCCTTGGATTATTCTTTCTAGCAGTAGGGGTGACATTTTCGATAAAATCGAATCTTGGCATTTCACCTGTGAATTCGATAGGATATGTCCTGAGCCTTGTGCTTGGTATTAATCAGGGTAAGGTAATCACAGGGGTGTTCATCCTCTATGTTCTTCTTCAGGTGGTGCTCAGAAAGAGCTTCAAACCGGCTTACCTTCTTCAGATAGTATTTTCTACTGTCTTCGGGTATTTCGTGAGCTTCAGCAACTCGATACTGTCATTTCCATCAGCTAGCAACTACCCTTTGCAGCTTGTATATCTGGCAATCAGTATCGTCCTGGTAGCGGTAGGAGTCACTTTGTATCTTGGGGCCGATTTGATGCCGATGCCTGCTGAAGGTGTAATGCTGGCTATCACCGACCTGACAGGAATATCATTCCACAAGGTTAAGATGATGTTCGACACGACTGTCGTAATAGTTTCAGTAATCATTTCACTCTTGTTTCTTGGACGCATAGCGGGTGTAAGGGAAGGAACTCTTCTGTCTGCTGTGCTCATCGGAAAACTTGTTGGAGTATTCAATTCCATATTGGCTAAAAAAAATCTCAGGATAGCAGGATAAAGTGCAAGAGCTAACCTGAATAGAACAGATTTCCTGTATCCAGATAAAATGGTTTCATTAAGAATCGCCGATTCATTCGTAAGAATGGCTCGGCGATTTCTCTTGTCACAAGAATCAGTGATCATGGCATCTCGTCAAATAGTAATGGGTAAGAGAATCTGGAGAAAAGGATAGAAAAGGATTTGAATGCAGGTATAAGGAGAAAGTCATTTCTTTCATCCTTCAGTTATACTTGAAAAAGAATATCTGTATAATAAGAGATGACAGACCTGCGAAGTTTATCAGGATCTGCATTCTTACTATGATTTATTCTGAAAAGAGGTAACTATGAAGGAAGATATATTATTCTGCAAGGGTGGAGGGTGTACCGCAAAGCTTGGTGCAGGAATCCTTGAATCGGTGCTCGGAAAGCTGCCAAGGCCAATTGACCCCAATCTCATTGTGGGCTTTGACAGTTCTGATGATGCTGCAGTGTACAAGCTTACTGATGATATTGCTTTTGTACAGACACTGGACTTTTTTCCGCCTATGGTGGAGGATCCTTATATATTCGGGCAGATAGCTGCCGCAAATGCTCTTTCAGACGTCTATGCCATGGGTGGTGAAGTAAAGACCGCACTTAATATCGTCTGCTTCCCTGAGACCATGGACCTGAACATCCTGGGGAAGATACTTCAGGGTGGCAGTGAAAAGGTGATGGAGGCAGGGGGATCTCTTGCCGGTGGACACTCGATAAATGATGTCGATGTCAAATATGGATTGTCCGTTACAGGAATTGTACATCCCGACAGGATATACAGGAACAACACCTGCCAGGAAGGGGACCTTCTGATACTTACAAAACCTCTGGGAGTTGGAATAGTCTGCACAGCAGACAGGATAGGGGAGAGTTCATCTGAGGCCATGGAACAGGCAGTCAGGTCAATGACAACGCTCAACAGATATGCTGCTGAAGTCTTCAAAAAATACGATGTACATGCCTGCACTGACATAACAGGATTCGGTTTCCTGGGACACCTACTGGAGATGGTGGGAGATGAATATGGGGCTGAAATAGACAGCCTTGAGGTACCATATATAAGGGAAGCGGTGCATTACGCAAATGAGTTCTTCATAACTGCTGCAGCTCAGAAAAATCGAAACCATCTAGGAGACAGGGTGCTTTTCAAGGATGTACCGTTTGCCATGGAGGAGATACTATTTGATCCCCAGACCTCTGGAGGACTTCTGGTGAGCCTCCCCCGTGAAGATGCCAATAGAGCGATAGTCGAAATTGAGTCACTGGGAATGCCATGCGGAATAGTTGGAAGAATCACACACTCTGATGATAAAAGAATTATTGTTAAATAGGGGCTGAAGATATGAAAAAGGAACTTGATGCCAGAGGTAAGGCTTGCCCCATACCCGTGGTAGAAACTAAAAAGATGCTTACCAAAATGAACTCAGGTGATACTTTAGAGGTAACAGTTGACAACTATGTTGCTGTTCAGAACCTTAGCAAGATGGCCAGCCAGAAGAATGTTCCCGTATCATCCATAAAGGTTGATGACTCAGAATTTATTGTGACCCTGACGGCAGCTGAATCAGAGCCGATTATTTCAGATGTCACAGAAGCTGTGGAATGCATACCTGACAGCATCAAAGGAAACACCATTGTGGTACTATCATCTGACAAAATGGGTGAAGGTGACGAGAAACTGGGACGCACACTGATGAAGGGATTCATATATGCCCTCACTGAGCAGGACATCCTACCGCAATCAATACTGCTTTACAACAACGGGGCGAAGCTATCAGTACATGGATCTGATTCGCTGCCGGACTTGAAGCTTCTGGAATCCCAGGGTGTAGAGATACTTACATGCGGGACCTGCCTGAACTTCTACGGCATCACTGAAAAGCTGGGAGTAGGTTCAGTTACTAACATGTATGTAATAGCCGAGAAGCAGATGAAGGCGGTAAAAATAGTAAGGCCATAATAACCAAATAAGGGCTTCCTCATGGACATCTGATGAGGAAGGAGATGGAAAGAAGGTACAATTCATGATTTATCTGGATAATGCTGCAACTACATACCATAAGCCACCAGAAGTAGCAGAAGCTGTATTCCAGGCACTTAATGGCACAGGGAGCAGCGGAAGAGGGGCGCATGGCGCATCACTAGAGGCCAGCCGGCTGGTTTACAGGGCGAGGGTGGCCGTTTCAGAGCTTTTCAATGTGAAGGATCCTTCAAGGATAATATTTACTTCCAATGCTACAGAAAGCCTGAACATTGCTATCCAGGGGCTCCTTTCGCCTGGAGACAGGTGCATAACGACAGCAATGGAGCACAACAGCGTGCTTCGGCCTCTGTACCATATGGAGACTAAGGGAAGTATAGTTGATATTCTCCCTGGCGACAGTAAGGGAAGGGTAGCAATTGAAGCCTTTGAATCGGCCATAAGGCTGGATACTAAGGCGATTGTCATTGCACATGGGTCAAACGTAACTGGAAATGTTATGGACATACAGGCAATCGGTGATCTTTGCAGACGATATGGCCTCCTATTCATTCTGGATGCTGCGCAGACTGCGGGTCTTCTTCCGATAGATATGGAAGAGCATGGAATATCAGCGCTCTGCCTTTCAGGGCACAAGAGCCTTCTTGGACCGCAGGGAACAGGAGCTCTCTGTCTTGCAGATGGTGTGGTGCCTAAGCCATTGATATATGGTGGAACCGGTATGGACAGCTTTGCAATCGATATGCCTGGAGTTCTCCCTGAGCGGCTTGAAGCAGGCACCCTTAATGTGCATGGACTGGCTGGGCTCCTTGCAGCTTGCTGCTATATAAAGGGCTATGGACAGGACAGGATATACAGGGAAGCGTCAGAGCTTGCAGGAGCGTTCCTTGATGGAATCAGGGGAATCGAAGGACTTTTACTGTATGGTGATTTCAGTGATGCTTCAAGGACTCCGATGGTTTCCCTAAATATCAGGGATATCGATTCAGGAGAGCTGGCAGATGACCTTAATGAAAGGTTCGGTATAGCCGTGCGTGCTGGAGCGCACTGCGCACCATTGGTCCACAGGACATTCGGAACAGAAAAACAGGGAATGGTAAGGTTCAGCTTTTCCCATTTCAATACCATGGAGGAAGTTAAAGTGGCGATAGATGCTTTAAGGACCATCGGGGAGGAAGAGAGATGAGACCCAAGGAGCTGCAATGCGTAATATCATTCCATGCAACTACCGAAGCGATGGCATTTGAGGGGGCTGCGAAGGCTGCAGGTTTCAAGGGAAGGCTGATTCCGGTTCCAACGTCAATAACAGCAGGGTGCGGACTCGCATGGAGAGATGCACCTGAAAGCAAAGAGACTTTATGTCAGTTCATAAGAGATGAAGGGCTGGCTTTTGAAGCTATGCATGAGCTTGTAATATAGAAGTTAGTTGACAAGGAGGGTGTCGTATGGCAGACAAACCAAAGACGGTAGAGGAGTATGTTCAAGCCTTGCCTGAAGGTGCGCAGAGGCATTTCAGGGAGATGATGTCGATCCTTTCGGAGGCGGCTCCCGAAGCCAGTGTGGCGCTCAAATGGGGGACACCTGCATACTCTTATGACAGGATCCTGTTTACTGTAGCAGCATACAAGAAGCACATGAATTTCTGTCCTACACCTGCAGTTATCAGTGCATGCAAGGATGAACTGTCATCGCAAAGGGTGACGGACTGCGCTCTCCAGATACCTTATGACAAGCCGATACCAGTCGAGATCGTCAGGAAGCTTGCAGGTTGCAGGATAAGGGATCTGGTGGAGAATGATGCAAGGTGGATGTAAAAGCAGTCAATATTCAGATAGAGGTAAATTTAAAGAGCGGCCAAGGGGTCATTAATGACTCATTGACCGCTCTTTGCTATTGTCTGTGAATCAAACCGATGGTTGACAGCGGTTGTCAATTTGAAACAGGAACAGACAGCAATTCTCTTAATAGCTTCCTGTCATGGATCAGATTGAGCAGCTCTTCCTCGGTTGAAATGACGTCAGTTCTCTTCTTGAAGAATTTGTTGGCCTTCCTGGCCAATTTTCTGTTGTCCTCATCAAGGGATGTGATGAAGTCTGTAATATTTCGTTTCTGATAAAGCGTGATAAGATACAGCGCAACTATCTGCTTGGCCAGGGAGAGGATTGATTCTTCGATCCAAAAATCTACATGTGAAAGAGAAACATTCTTCTCCATCAGCCTTATATAGTCATCAAGACCGTCTTCATTTGATTCCCAAAAATCAATGTATGCATAATCAAACCTGTTCAGGAACTCCTCGTTGAAATACTCAAAAGCATCTCCGTGAATTATCTCGAGACTCTTGCCTGTATTGAACTGCGGACGGATTACTTTGTTGAAAAGGTCAATTACATCCTTATTATGTTCAATGACTGTAACGCTTTCGACTTCATCCTTCAAGAGCCACAGGTAGGGGAGCAATCCTATTCCAAGCCCCATGGTAAGGCATTTGCCTGTGCCTTTTCGGATTCCTTCTTCCATGCTTATGATTTCACTTGGAGCAGGGGACATCCAGGTAATGTTGCCTTCCTTTAGTGAGGGCATCTCCAGATCAATATTGAAGTATCCGACAGGGTGATAATGGAAAAGGTATTTACCGAGCTGCCTGTTGAAGTCCGTGTTCATCAGTGTCCTTTTGGGAATGATATCTTTCGAATACTTTACAGCCTCAGATCCAATCTTGTCGAGCCTGATATTTCTGAAGTAAGGATTGTCCGTCAGTATCCTTTCATCTATTGCCAGGCTTTCGTTTGGCATTCCATATTTCTTCAGAATGCCCTCTACCTTCCTTTCCATAGCTGGAGTAAGTGGCTTCTCGAGATATTCGAGAATATCAGCCAGGTAGTTCCTCTGCTCGAACATTGACTGCATCAGGTTCTTAATGGCTGTTTCAACTTCCTGGTTCTTTTCTATGCTAATCATTTCATACCTCGTAACGTGAGAGTTAAGCTTCTGTCATCAATGTTAACATATCGACCTTTCTTCATGCAAAGAGAAATCCATGCGAGTTTACTGCTGAAGTCTTAGTTATGTATTTATTTCCTTTCAAAAGTCCGTAACAGTATTGCTATATTCATATTGAAAAAAGTAATATAAATATAGCAAGCTTTAAACAGATGAAGGTGGTGACTAAATGAAGCAAATTATAGCACTTGGCGGTGGCGGTTTCTCCACTGAACCTGAGAATGAGCTGATAGACAGATACATACTGAAGTGCAGCGGAATAGAAAATCCCAAGATATGCTACGTTCCTACTGCAAGCGGAGATTCTGACATATGTATCTCATGGTTCTATGATTTCTTCAATAAAATGGAGTGTCAGCCATCGCACCTGTCGTTGTTCAAACCTCCATCAGGGGACATTGAAGCCTTCATATTGGACAAGGACATCATATACGTCGGTGGCGGCAACACAAAGAACCTTCTGATACTCTGGAAGGAATGGGGGCTTGATAGGATCCTGAGAAAGGCGTGGGAGAAAGGGATTGTGCTCGCTGGAATAAGCGCAGGCTCAATCTGCTGGTTCGAGGAAGGACTCACTGACTCATATGGAGACAGCCTCGTACCTATTGAATGCCTGGGATTCCTTAAAGGAAGCAACTGCCCTCACTACGACTCTGAGCCTGACAGGCGTCCGGCATACCAGAAACTGATTGCTTCAGGGAAAATGCTTGCAGGGATAGCAGCTGATGACGGGGTGGCAATCCATTATGTGGATGACATGATATTAAGGATAATCAGCTCACATCCTGGAAAGCATGCCTATGAGGTGAGATTTGAAGGGAAGCTTATTGAATCGCAGATTCCTGTGGAATATCTAGGGAAAGCGTAACAAAGGTTAAGATACTTTTCATGAATAAAACCTAAATGAATAAATTTATAATGGGGGTTACAGATGGAACAGCTTGTTCATGCAGGTAGCATTAGTACTAAGGATGGAGAATGGCGTACATTGTTCAGAATTTCAAGCGTTGCCGCAATACTTATGGTGATCCTGATTCCAATCCAGATAATCATCTTCTCGATTTCACTGCCACCTGAAACGATAGAGGGGTGGTTCGAGCTGTTCAGGAAAAGCTGGTTACTTGGCCTTATACACCTCGACATTATTTATATCATCGACAATGTTCTTGTTGCGGTAATCTATCTTGCGCTATATGTGATTTTAAAGAAACGGAATGAAAGCCTGATGGCAATTGCCATGCTTCTGGGATTTTTGGGCATAGCAGCATATTTCGCATCGAACACTTCCTTTGAGATGCTGTCACTGAGCAGGGCGTTTGAGAAAGCAGCCAGCGATACAGACAGAAGCATGCTTATGGCGGCTGCCCGGGTAATGATAGAGACCTGGAGAGGAACAGCCTTCAATACATACTATGTGCTCAATGGAATTACTCTGCTGCTAATATCCAAGGTCATGTATGGCAGTGGGATATTTAGCAACAGAACAGCAATCATAGGACTGATATCAGGGATCCTCATGGTTGTCCCTTCAACAGCAGGTATGATTGGATTGATATTTTCACTTCTTTCCCTCATACCATGGATAGTATTTTGCATCATGATTGCGATTAGGCTGGGGAAGCTGAGCAGCATATGAATTATGGATAACATGTGTTTTCTTTAAAGGTGATATAATCAGAACTATAGGGTCAGTTAAATCTATAAGAAATGAGGAGAGTGTGAAATGAAGGTTGAAAGACTGGACAGACTTTGTATTGGGGTACCGGACCTGGAAGAAGGAAAAGCAATGTTCGGGAAGACGATGGGGCTTGAATTCGAGTTTTCAGGGGAAGCGACAATGCCTGACGGCAAAAAAGTTAAGCTTGCCATTAGCAATCAGGGAATTGAGCTCCTGGAAATACCAGGGAAGGAAATACATTTCAGAAGCTTCCACTTCAAGGTGAACGGTATTGAAAAGGCTGCTGAAGATGTCAGGGCCAATGGAATCAACATAATCAGCGAGTTCTCAGTAGGGAACATGGAAGAGAAGGTTATGGACCTGTATGGTCTCAGAGCAATACTCATTGACTACCCTGGCAACGACCCTGCAAAGGCCGCCAGAGGAGAAGAATAGAAGTCATAAGGAATATCAATACCCCGCTTGTCAGCTGACAAGTGGGGTATTTCAGTGCATTATTGGCAAAATTAGAAATTTGCTGGTAGTTTACCTTCCTATTGAACTTATTTCCTCAAAAAGTCCCGCAGGTGCTTTCCATTCAATCGCTTCAACAGCATCGGCAACGTGATAGGCCTTGCTCGCTCCTATAATGGCGGATGTCACCTGCGGGTGGCTTACAACCCATGACATGGCAAGCTTTGGCAGGCTGATGTCATTTGCCTTTGCAATTTCAGCATATGCTTCCACAAGCTTGTAGTCACGTTCTGTAAAATAGTTCTTCAGAAGCTGTTCGCCGTGTGCGCCACGGCTGTTTTCTGGAAGTTCAGAGCCCATTCTGTATTTACCGGTCAGCATTCCACGGCCAAGTGGACTATATACCATTATTCCCACTTCCTCTGACTTGCAGAACGGTATGATCTCAGTTTCAATTTCACGGCGAAGAAGGTTGTACTGGGACTGTACGGCGATATATTTTTCAAGGTTCATCCTGTCGCATATCGCATTGCTCTTGGCTATCTGCCATGCAGCATAGTTGGAGCAGCCGATATATCTGACATTTCCTTGTCTGACAAGGTCATTTAGCGTGCGGAGCGTTTCCTCTAAAGGAGTATCTGTTGCGAACCGGTGGACCTGATAATAGTCGATGTAGTCAGTCTGAAGCCTTTTCAGCTGATGCTCCACTTCCCGCATAATATGGGTCCGTGAATATCCATAGTCATTCTGCCCTCTTCCCATTGGATTGCCGACCTTTGTTGCTAGGACTACCTTGTCTCGTCTTCCCTTCAATGCGCGTCCGATAATTTCTTCAGACTCACCAGTGCCATATTTGAATTCCTCATCCTGTCCCTTTCCGTAGAAATTTGCCGTATCTATGAAATTGATTCCTGAATCAAGCGCAACATCGATTATTTCCCTTGATGCTGCCTCATCTATCCATCTCCCGAATGCCATAGTTCCAAGGCAAAGCTCTGATACATTAAGGCCTGACTTTCCAAGCCGGTTGTATTGCATTGGTATCCCTCCTTATATTTTGGATTCAACTGTTCCTGAGGTATTCTTTATGGAATGTTCTAAGTCAATCTTGTCACTTGTAAATAATATAGTCAACGGATATCGCGATAAGTCCTGCAACATTTGGCATAGACACCAGAGAAACTTCTTAATAGGGTCATGCGACTTGGTTTGGATATCTGAAGATATAAATATGACTATTTTTGTGATATGATGACAATGGTACGAAATAACTATTTTCAGCAGTAAGATCATCGTTAATCGAATTTGAGAGGTGCCTAATGAAGAAACAGTTCATTGTAATCCCACTAGTATTCCTAATACTGCTTCAGGCTATTTCACTCTTCCGAATAGGCAGTCTGCAGTCTCAGATTACTGATTTGAACAATCAGATATCTGGTATACAGACAAGCCAGTCCAGTCTGGCTAATTCAATTTATACAAATGTGGAAAACCTGATGAAGAAGCAGGCCAGCATAATTGATGCATATGATTTTTCGGTTGGCGATGTCGATAAAGCAGATTACAGTGTACCTGTAACTTTTTTTGTCACACCTAAGGTATCCAGTGCAGATACCATTGCCAGGCTAATACTGTCAGGTGAGGATATCAGCATGGAACGTACAGGGACAACATATAAGGCTACTGGCAGCATAAGCATATTTGACATCCTCTCCGCTACAGTGATACTTACTGACAATGGTGTAGACAGGACTGAAAAGCTGGGTGAGTTTGGAATACTTATGGACAAGTTCATACCATCATACTTTGTTACCTTCGATGGCTACAGCGGCTATACCAAAAAGAAGGGAGAGGCGGCGGGAACATACGAAAGAAGAGGTACCATTACACTGGAGTTCCATAATTCAGGGAATTCAGCTTTTAGGGAAGCTATCTTCACAACCGAGATTGATGGTGTAATTGTCTCTGAGGATCCGATGATTGACCGCCAGGCGTTTCAAGTAGACAAGAAGTTCGATCTTTCAGCAGGACAGACTCTAGTTATGTATATCAAGGCTGTCGATTCCCTTGGATTGGTCCATAAGAAGATTGCAAATGGAATCTCAATAGATTCAGAGGGTGATCCGGATGACGACGAATACGGGAATTGGTATAACAAGGAAACAATACTCGATGAAAATGGCAAAATACTTCACACTTCAACAGATGGTTATTAAGAATACCAGCGAATATATTTGAATCCTGGAGGCAAAGATGCCTGGAATTTACTTTTTCAAATTTGGCTTCAAAAAATAAGGTCAATTGAAAAAGTAACTTCCA